>JAFDKD010000063.1 GCA_019307165.1 Deltaproteobacteria bacterium
AAGAGTTTATTACTTTGAAGGCGCGGAAATATGAAATAACAGCCGCATGTCCGCTTGCCGAAATACTTGGATTGCAACGTCAGGACGGACACAACATAAGGAGGACGCAAAATGACCATTGATGAAAGCACATGGAAATTTTATCAGGAAATGCTGGGCTACACGGACGAGGAACTGGAAACTTTCAAGCAAAATCCGAGCAATGAAGATGTCGTTTCAAAGGCGGCCGCCCTGATGGACAGGACCATTGTCTTCGAGGTGGTCGCGTCCCACGGGTGCGCCGGCCGCCACAGGGCAGGCGACAGGTTCCACTTTGACGGTTCGGGCAACCTGATTACCAAACTGGGTCCGGGGAGGATATGCATCAGCGCCCTGACGGCCATGGCCCCGCTCATCTCGGCGGCCAATGAACTCTGCTATGCGGGCGTGGACTCGAACGACATGCGTTTCAAGCGAACCGCCTGCCACGATGTGGGCTTGCAGTGCGGGGGGTGGGGCAACGTGGCTTTTGAAATGAAGGTCGAGAAGCGCGAAAAATAAAAAAACGGGGCTTTATAAAGGAACGCGGCATCAATGACGAAAGAGGCGCCGTACATCAAACACGTATACTGGTTGACCGCCGATGAGGAGGCGCGGCTGAGGGAGAACCTTGCGTCCCGGGGAATCACCCTGAAGTCGGCCAAGAGCATCGTCTGCGCGCCCCTGGACCCCATCAGCAAGGCTACCAGCGTGGCCCCGGGGGTGTGGAACGAGACCTGCAACAGGCAGGGCGGCTGGTATCGGGAATCGGACAAGAACGGCCTTTACCTGGTGGTCAGCCCCATGGACCTGCCGGGGGTTGAAGACAGGAAGGCCGCGGTCATTACCGAATCGGACTTTGTCCCGCCCCGGCTGGCCGGGGACACGGACAGGGCAGCCCTGGTTGCAGACCCCCGATACCAGGCCAGGGAACCGGAGGCCTGGAAGACCCCGGGGGACGTCGAGAAACGAATCTACCTCCGCTGGGCCAGGCGCATGGGCTCGGACGTGGAGGACTACGACGATCTGGTCCTGTCGCACTCGGCCAATCATGCCAATTTCATCCACCCCCGACTCTTTATGCGGGATGAGAACGGCATCGTTCCCTACTCCATAGACCGCACCGCCCATCTCTGCTCCTGTTGCGTGGAGTTGTTCCAAATCCTGGGGGAGGAATATGAAAAAAAACTGGTGGCGCCCTGCCCCGGTGCGGCGATCTTTTCGCGACTCAAAAAAGACCGATACCTGCTGGTGGAAAGGCCTTAATATCACGGCCGTCCAGTGAAAATAGGTTTTTGTCGACAGGAATATCTCTCACAGCAGTTTTGTTTTTTTTAAATCCTGTATATCCTGTTATCCTGTCTAAATTTTTTATCTTTCTTTGCGATCTTTGCGCCTTTGCGAGATAAAACAATCTCAGGAAGTGCTTTGAGCAACAACCCGATAATTGAGGACCTTTATGATGATCGACTACCTCAGGCAGTTATACCAGGAAACCATGTCTCACCCGGAGGTGTGGCTGAAGCCCGCCATCTTCATCTGCGCCATTTTCATCGTGGGAGGGCTCACATGGTGGATCTTCAACGCCGTCATGGGTCATGTCAGGCGAAGGCTTGAAAACAGGCCGACATTTGAGAAAAACCTGCAACTTTTCAATCTCCTGAAAAAAACGGGCCACTACGGTATCGTGATTCTCGTGGGCGCCTGGCTGCTCGATTTCTTTCAGGCAGAGGTCGTAGAACGGATATTCTTCGCGTTGATGATCGTCCTGATCGCCTCCATCGTAAACAGCGTTCTCAAGACGTTTCTGCCGATACTCAAACAATCCATCGCCGCAAAGACCAAGACCGGCGTTGACGACGTGCTGATCGAACTGGCCATGAACTTCTCCAGCGTGATCATCTATGCCGTGGCCGTCATCCTCGCTCTTGACACCCTCGGTCTCAATATCACGCCCTTTCTGGCCGGCGCCAGCGTGGCGGGCATCGCCATTGGATTCGCCGCCAAGGACACGCTTTCCAATCTGATCGCCGGCGTGCTCCTGATCATCGACCGGCCTTTCGAGATGGGCGACCGCATTGAGGTGTGGACGGCCCCGAAGAACTCCGCCACATGGGGCGACGTAGTGGATATCGGGATTCGGGCCACCAAGATCAGGACCACGGACAACATCGTTGTGGTGATCCCCAACAACGAGATCATGAAGCGGGACATCATCAATTATACGACCATGACCTCCGAGATACGGGTCCGCATACCCATCGGCATCGCCTACGACGCGGACATCGGCATGGCAAAAAACATAATCGCAGCCGTCAGCCTGGAACTCGACTGGGTCATGAAGGCGCCGCCGCCCAAAATCGTGGTCAGAACCTTCGGGGAATCCTCAGTGAATCTGGAAGCCCGGGTGTGGATCAGCAACCCCCGGAGACGGATGGATACCATCTCCCATATCACGGACCGGGTGAAGACGGAGTTCGATGCGGCGGGCATTGAAATCCCTTATCCGAAACGCGATATCACCATCAAAAACGCGGATGCGGGGTCGAATTGAACCATGTCGGGGAATTCCGGGAAAAAACGCCTGTTCAATGCTGAAACCCGATGCAGGGACTGCCTTATGGAACTGGCCCGCAACGCCTCCGCCCTTGCAACGGGAAATGCCCCCGACATTCTGCAGCAATGCGTGGCAATGGCCGGAGACATCCTCGAGCGCAGCAGGGACCGCGGCCTGACATCCCCTCAAATAGCCCATCTGATTCTCTCGGAAATCAAACACCTGTCCGGGGTGCCAGACCCGTTTCAGGGGTTCAAGGAGACGGAAATGGCCCATGCCCGGGAGGTATTTTCCCGTTTGGATGGCAACGCCGTTTCCGACCTGCGCGCCATGGTGGCCCTGGCCGCCCTGGGCAACAGCGTTGATTTTTTCAGGGACCCGAAAACGGCGCTGTCCGAGTCGCCGCGGCAGTTCGCGGAGGGCATTACCTTTTTTAAAAACGACGCGGATCGCCTCGAGGCCTTTCTGGCGCGAAAACCGGAAATGGTCCTCTACTTCACGGACAACGCGGGAGAGGTGTATTTCGATCTGCCGCTGTTCGATTTTATCAAAGGCAAGGCCGAAAAGACCGTTCTGGTGGTCAAGGGCGGCCCCGCCCTCAACGATTTGACGCGGGAAGAACTGTCAAACGCAAACCTGGAGGGAAGATTCGATAAGGTCATGGATACGGGGTCGGATGCCCCGGGAATCGACTGGGGTTTGGCGCCCGAGGAGCTGACAGACCTGGTTCGCTCGGCCGATCTTATCATTTCGAAGGGCATGGCCAACTTCGAGACCATCTTCCCTCAACCGCTTCCCACCCCGGTGTTCTATCTTTTCAAGGTCAAATGCAAGGTTATTCAAAGCTATCTCGACGCGCCTGAAGGAAGCTTCATGGCCATGTGGCGGGATAAGGGCAGCCTGCCGGAGGACGCCTGAGGGCTGGGAATACAATCATCGCGGGAAATTATTCCAACATGGCACTTTGCTCGCCGGCGTCGGCGGATTGAAACTGCCCCTATGGAAATCGTTTCCTTTTTCAACTTTCTACCAACCGCTTATCATGTCCTCTCCCAAGTTTTTTGCTACATAATCCTGAAATTGCTGAAACCGGTAGCCTACAACGGTCATCATGTATGACATGAACCAATATCCCATCAATGGGTCGGCATTGAAAAGACGTAACAGATCGTTTTTTCCTACCCTGATGACTTTGCACTTGTTCGTTACCACGTAGGCGGAAAGCCTCATCTTATGGGGCGGAATAAAACAGGACCACCCGAGGGTCTTGGCTTCGGGGTCTTGTTTTTGAACCTCTACGCTCGACAAAGTCTGATCCGGCGTGCTCGGACGGGCATCGGGCATTTCGAAACGAAGATCCACCTTTCCTTCCGTCACATGCCACAGGTGCAGGGCATCATCTCCTTCCTTGAAAAGCCTGTCACCGAAATAGAAATTCAGTTGTTCGCTGAAAGGCAGCACAGCTTCGAGTTGTGTGTCATCCAATTGCCTGAAAGTTTCCACTTTTTTCAGTTCATCAAGCGCGATCATGTCTGCCTCCTTTCTATGTACCTGGGACGCGTGTTTTGCCTCTGCGCAGTAGAATTGCGGCGCCTCCCGGCGGGAAATCATGCTGTTATATATAACGACCTAAATCCTTGCGCATACATACACAGCGGTTTACAGAATACAGTTTTTCAAAATAGCTCTATCACCGGCGATCTTAACAAGCGATTCGCAATTTGTTGTGACGCTGTGTATAGAAGCAAATTGAACTGTTTTTTACGGCTTTCTTGGCGCAGGGCTTTGACGCAGGTTGTTGCCCCATCAAATATGGGTCTGAATCAGATGGCGATTTTGTTAGAAAAAGAGCGCTAAGGAATCGTATACGACGGAACTACCAGATCGGAAGTCTGCAATTTTGAAGATTACTGTATACCATAGTGATAGAAAAGCCACGTACAGTCAACCAAAAAGCGACGGCTGTTTTCCTCTTGATGCAACCAACCGAATGCCTTTTTCCGTGTATTTTCCGGCCGGACGCGCCTGTCTTGTGACCTGAGTCTATATTGAAGACGGCTTTGGATCGTGATCCGACGATCACGCCCGCGCGTCTTTTCCTGGCCTTCGTATACGAGCAGACGGGGCGGAAGGAGGAAGCACGGGCCGAGGTGACCGAATTTCTGAAACTAAACCCCGATTACTCCCAGAAGGTATTGTGGGAAACCGCTCCCGTGAAAGACCCGGCGACACTGGAGATGATTGCGGAGGCTTTGCGGAAGGCGGGATTGGAATGATCTGATACCCGATTTCAGTGATCACGGATCAATTCCAACCGCTCATAGGCATCTCGTTGCTTCCCATCCTTTACGGGCTTGTTGCCCAAATCGATTTTATGCTTCGACAAGCTCAGCATGAACGGAAAAGCTGTGTGATTTCAACAAGCGACCGCCGGGGGTTTGGGCAACGGCCTTTTTCCAGTAAATAACTCACCCCAATATTTTATCGCTACAACAGTTTTCTCAAGGGTCCGTGCCCTCAGGCCAAGGGCGGCGGGGGAGGTGGCAGTTCGCCGCGCTCCAGGGCCTCACGAGCGGCCTTGACCGGTATGGTCGCCTCACAAGGCACCCCCACCTGACACAATCCACAACCATAACCTTCAAACTTGTAAGCCTTGGCCACATATTCCCTTGTGCGGGCCAGGTGTTGTCGACATTTCTCTTTGTCGTGGCCGGCCTCGCTAATGGCACGGACCGGGCAACGGTCAATGCATTTGCCGCAAGTACCCTCGGCGAAAAAGAGACAGTAGGCCCGATGGTCGGCGTAGGGTCGCGGGGTCGGCTGAACGGAGATCCTGGCTACGACTGATCCGGCTCGCAAGGCTTTGCCGCCGGCCGTGATGAGTCCGTCACACAGACCGAATGTACCCAGGCCGGCTGCGTGGGCGGCATGGCGTTCAGACCAGGAAGAAGCATAGGAAAACCGTTCCGATTTGACGATGGTCCAGTTGGAAACGAGCATAGGAGCGATGGCTTCATGGCCGGCCTCTTTCAGCTTTTCCACGATATGGAGACGCAGGGCCGCGTTGAACTCCTCGCCGTAAATCCTGGTTCTGGCCCATTCCTCGCACGGAAATTTCCTGGCCCTGCGGTTGGCCTTTCGCACCATTTCTCTCTGGGGCAAGACCCATGACACGACAGTCAGTTCCTCCGGCGCTGCCCGTTCCTCAGGACAATGCTGGTTGAATACCTCCCAGGGGGTCCAGTGGAATGCCCCGACATACTCCTTGTACTGCTGCCAAATCTTGTCTGCGCCGGACGCGAATCCCACCAAGGCGTGGTCCCAGGCGTTTTCTCCGGCCTCGTTTTGCATCGTGTTTAAAGGCGATGAGGCGATGAACTTCCGGATCAGATCCTCAATCCAATTCCCGTCAATTTTCCCAGCTTGTTCCATTTGAAACCCCTTTGCAGTAGAATTATTCAAACACCTTTACAACGCGAACCAGAATCAAAAGAATGCGTGCGGTGATACCCGGAATCAAGCCAGGAAATGCAATGGCCGGATTCAGTTTTGCGGGAAGGAAAGATCATTTTTAGAAAGGAAATGGCAGGTGTCCGGTTTTTGATGCAATTGAGTATAAACGAGGCGTGGGTCTGTGTCAATTCAGGCCGTAGCTCGACATATTGTGTGTCGTTCTGAAACAGGCTCTTCGACGGTGCTCAGGGCGAACGGGGTAGCACTATAGCGAAATTGACGCAAGGACCGCATGGCAGCATGCGGTTTTTGTTTTAGATATTGGCGGAAAAAATTTCCCGTTTAGGTGTTGCGAAGAGGATCAGCATGTGTTTATAAGAGGGGATAGATTCATCGTGAATGGAAAAACGACCGGGGTTTACATATCGTTTCGGCTCAGAAGGCAATATGGACGTGGCATGAAAGCTTTTTAAATGGAGAAAACGATGACTCAAAAGAGAATGGCGGACGTAAAAATCCCGGGCTGTGATCGATGCGGCAAATGCGGTCGATCACTGTTTTCAGGAGGTTTTTGATGAAAAGAAGATCGATGAAGGTATTATGGCAGGCGCCGGCAGTTGTTGCCGTGTTGTCGGTCCTTTCATGCGCTTTGCAGACCGGGCCGTTGACGGAACCCCCGAAGATTCTGAGAAAGGCTCCCGGCTATGCGTATGTGCTCGGTGCGTTGACCGCATATGACATGACGACTCCCCCGTATCTCCCCGGTCAGATGCGATTTTTCCTGGATAGCCGTCTTCGCTCGGAGGGACTCCTTGCAGCATCCGAATCGAACGAAAACAGCCTCAAAGCGGACGTGCAGATCCGGGCCATCTATTCGTCCGGCCTCATCAACCCGGGCGGTGCAACTTCTTCGCTGTACGATGAATTGGTTTCGAATGTCCGGGTGGTGGATTTGCGGACCGACGAGGTCATTGCCACGGCTCGGTTCCGTGCCTATAACGGCTATGGGGAGATGACCAGTGATTTCACCGAGCAGGAGCACGCCAGAGACATCGGCAATTTTCTCGTGAGCATCGTCCGGTAACCCGGTTGCCGGAACCGGCAAAAGATCAGACATTGCTGAATAGTGAACCGACAACCCAATTTCCCGGCATGGTCAGAAAGACCGCTGACGCGCCGCCCCCCACTTGTCCGAACCGAGGGCGTCATCCGTCGCCGTCGGAGAGAGGCTTTTCAACTTTGGTGAAAGGGACCTTTTCATGAGAAATCCAAGTATAGGGTTTGGAATACCCGTGAGCCGCATAGTATTCCCTGGTCAGATCAATATAGCTCAAAAATGAACGATACGGTCTACGTTTAATCATAGCAGGTCTCCCAAAATTTCCTCAGGTTGTTGTGTTCCCTGTTAGTCGCCGTGAATGTATGTTTTGCAGTGTCATTGTTCAAGTGAGATCAGATATTTTTTCCTGTCCAACCCGCTCGCGAATCCGACGAGACCCCCGTCGCTACCGAT
Organism: Deltaproteobacteria bacterium; assembly: GCA_019307165.1. Classification (GTDB taxonomy): domain Bacteria; phylum Desulfobacterota; class DSM-4660; order Desulfatiglandales; family Desulfatiglandaceae; genus JAFDKD01. Next base: position 7,542 of record JAFDKD010000063.1, read on the forward strand.
GACACGGTGTCAAGGTACAATAATGGCCAGCTTGTTCTTGCCATTGGCATTGCCCACCGCACGGCAGGCAGCGGGGTTTCCAATGGCACCGGCCAGCTCCTTGTAGGACCATGTAGACCCATAGGGGATAGTGATCAAGGTCTCCCAGACGCGTATTTGAAAATCGGTGCCTTCCAACGAAAGCGGGAGTGAAAATTCCTGTCGTTCTCCTGAAAAATAGGCCCCTAATTGCCTGCGGGTTTCTTGGAGAAGTGGATCTTGGCTGGTCTTCTTCCAACTTCTGTCCCTGGGCAACGGTTTGGCACTGTCGAGAAAATGCACTCGGTTTATGCCCATGTCATTGCGTGAAAAGAGAATCGGACCAAGTTCCGTATTCATGATATCGTATTGCATGTGAATCCTCCTGTTTTCGTTACATCACCCACAAAAGCATGGCCGCATAGGCCCGCCACGGGCGCCAGGGTTCAGCCATTTGCCGAATGCGTGCCGGCTTCAATCGAAATGTTTTCCAATAATTTACTTCACTTCTTTCAGTTGAATTTCGAACAGCCTGCTCCACCGCTTGCCGGTCACAAACAGGCGTTTTCCCTGCCTGTCGTATGCGATGCCGTTCAGGACGTCGGCCCGCCGAAGCCGGTCCTCCACCGTGAGGAGCCCCTTCAGATCGATCCATCCGACCACAAAACCCGTTTCCGGATCGATCCGCGCAATGCGCTCCGTGGGCCAGACATTGGCGTAGATTTCCCCCTCCACGAATTCCAGTTCGTTGAGGCCTTTTACGGGCCCGTTTCGATCCCGAACCGACAAGCGCGCTATCTCTTCGTAACTGTCCGGATGCAGGATGCGTATGGTTTCCGTGCCGTCGCTCATGAACAGGCGGGCGCTGTCGTGGGCGATCCCCCAGCCCTCGGAGGAATAGTTAAATGTCTTCAACAGCTGAAAACTCTTTTTTTCATACACCATCCCGATCCGTGACCGCCACGTCAGCTGGAAAATGCGGTCCCTGAAAACCGTGATGCCCTCCGCAAAATACCGGGAGGGGAGCGCGTAAGATTTCAACACCCTGCCGGTCTTCAACTCAACCTTCCGCAGGCTGGACCGGCCGTAAAGCCCGGTGCTCTCATAGAGAACGCCGTCCTCGAAAACCAGGCCCTGGGTAAACGCCTCCGGGTCGTGGGCATATGTGTTGATGATCCTGTACGAATACACAGGGATTTCCTTCTCTACTTGCAATTTACGCGGCGGGATCGTTTCGGCGTTCTCCGCGAGCACGCTGCCCCGGAACAAAACGAGCAATAGAATCGGGATGCACATATTAAGTGCAACCTTCAGGGGACGATGTATTGGGGCCAAAGCCGACTCCATATGAAAAGGTTGACATTTGCTATCGATGACGATATCGTAATACGCAAAGCTATCGATGGAGGTGATAGCATGCAAACGGTAACCGTGTCACCAAAATACCAGGTCGTTATCCCCAAGGGCATCAGAAAGTCCCTCCAATTGCGACCGGGCCAAAAAATGCTGGTTGTTGAATATGACGGACGCATCGAGTTCATCCCGGAGCGGGACATTACCGAACTCCGAGGATTTCTTAAGGGAATCGACACCGCGTTTGAAAGAGAGGAAGACAGGGTATGAACATTGTGGATTCCTCGGGATGGCTTGCCTATTTCGCAGATGAGCCGAATGCGGGGCGTTTTCAGGCGCCTTTGAAAGATACGGCTTCACTCATCGTCCCATCCGTTACGATTTATGAAGTTTTCAAAGTCGTACTTCGCGAATCGAATGAAAACCATGCGATTCATGCGGTCGCGGCCATGCAAAAAGGCGAGGTCGTGGACCTGACCTCCAACCTGGCGGTCTTTGCATCCAAATTGAGCCTTGAACACCGCCTCCCCATGGCGGACAGTATTATTCTGGCCACGGCAAAGGAATATAATGCGCTGATCTGGACCCAGGATTCCGATTTCGAACACATCTCCGGGGTGAAGTACTTTCCGAAAAAGTAATTCACCTTCACTATGCATTCCGCTTAGTCCCGGAACAGGTAAATGCCTTGCCGATCATCTTATAATAACTGCCTTTATCGATTCCGAACGTATGCCCGCACAAGCACCTCACCCGGCCCCATTCCTCTTCGAATCCGTATACCTTGGCGATCCGGTCCTTGTGCAGGCGGAACATCTGATGACCAGCAATTGGTCTCCTCACTTTTCCCAAGTAAAGATCTCTTGTGAAACTTCGTAGGGTTCAGGGTTCAAAGGTTCAAGGTTTCGTGTTACGCGTTACAGGTTGCGGGTTGCGAGGAGGTTGATTTTCTCTCGCAAAGAACGCATAGGTCGCCAAGATAAGGGCATTGAAGATTGAACATTGAGCCCCCTTTCCCCTTCATCCCCCGTCAAAAAACGGCAGGATCTCCGATCCGCGCCCCCTCTTGTCGTCCCCGCATGAATTTGGCGGGGACCCAGCAATCATATCAAATCAAAATACACATCCTTCCATTCTGGTTCTCTGGATTCCCGCCAAATTCATGCGGGAATGACAGGTGGATTGTATTCGCTGCCCTTTAGCGAAGCCGGGCGGGGCCGCCCCCGAGCAAAACGACGCTAACATCTAAATGCCGGCATGAATCCTATCCAGCAAAGTGCGGGCGTCCGGGACCATCTCGAAAAACTTCTCGATTATTTCGCATGCATATTCCCCGCAGTGCCCGCAGTTTTCCACGCCCTTTTCAACGGCGCAGTTCCTGATCTCGCAAACGCTGCAGTAATTGAAATGACGGCCGCCTTCCTGAAGGCATCCGTCGCAGTTGATGTGTTCGGGCTTGATATCGGCCTTATAGATCCTGGACCAGTTCTCCGCTACTTCCGCCCGTTTTTCGTCATCATCATTCTGTGTCGCCAGGTAGGCGCCGCACTGGTCGCAGCGCAGACCGCAACAAGAGATCATTTCGGTCATGAGAACCCCCTTCCTGTTTACTATTGTGCATGCTTAAAAAAACGCCTCCAAAGCCCTGGTCGCCACCACATCCCCCCACTCCTGCACAAAGTGGCCGGCATCTTCAACCTCATAGGGCTCCGGGCAACCGCGGATGATTTTCTTAAGGGCAAGCATCACAGGGGGC
>JAFDKD010000526.1 GCA_019307165.1 Deltaproteobacteria bacterium
ACGGACCACAAGGCCGCGGTCGAAGGAATGCGAAAGCGTTTCGGTAAAAACGTGGCCAGGGTCGGGCAGACCACGCCGCCCACAAACACGGTGTATCCCATGAGGAGCGACGAGATGATCCCCTGCTGTTGGCTCGCCACAAACCAGGCCGCCGCGCCCGCCGCCGCCACCGTCCATCTGGTCATCGCCAGGTGATGGCGCTCCCCCACCCGCGAAATCGGACCCGCCACATTAAGGGTCAGGATGGTGGAAGCAGAGATGAGGCAGGTGTCCGCGGAGGACATGATGGCCCCCAGAAAACCCGCCGTGATCAGCCCCTTGAGACCCACGGGGACCAGCACATTCAAAACGGTCGGCAGTGCCGCTTCGGGTGCGATTTCGGGGAACCGGGCCCTGGCCAGGAGGCCCGTAAATGCCAGGAGAAAAGACAGCGGGATGGCGATCCCTGCCGCTAAGAGGGCCGATCGCCGGGCCACATCGGAATCTTTGGCGCACAGGACCCGGGAGTAGATATCCGGCCCCACCAGGTAGGGAAGCCCTACTATCAGCGGGTAGAACACCAACAGGTGATACCAGTCGAACGCATTGGATACGGGGAAATGCCAGTGGTCGGAAGGCACATTTCCCCAGAACCCCTGGACCTGCCCCTGGGATGCCAGCAGGAGTCCCAGCGACACCAGGAGTCCACCGACAAAAAGCATCAGCTGCCAGGAATCGGTCCGGATCACCGACAGCTGCCCTCCCCACAGGGTGTACAGGGTAAACACGATGGCGACGAGCATCAGGGCCGGCTCGAAACCGATTGAAAAAAGGGCCGCCACCAGCCTGGCGCCCGCGATCATCTGGGCCGCGATCACGCCGCACCAGGCCACGGCGATCATGAGTCCCGCGGGTACCGCGACCCTGTTGCCGTAGGCCGTCCTGAGGATGTCGGGAAGCGTGTAGACGTTCAGGGCCCTGACGCGCGATGCGAGAAGCAGGGCAAACGGGACCAGGCTGATCCCGCCGATCAGAGACCACCAGGCTCCGGTCAATCCGCGGCTGTACCCGAGCCCGATGATGCCCATTGTGGAAGAGGCGCCGAAAATGGTGGCCACCAGGGACATGGTGATGCGCCCGGTCCTGTAGCTCCGTCCCGCAACCCAATAAGATTCGGCGGACTGCCGCCTGCTCAGCCAGCCCACGCTGAGCATCACCACAAAATAGAGCGCTACGATAGCAATATCCGTCATGAAAGAAAACCCCTCCGGGGATCAAAAAATGAGTCTCCTCCCGCAGAGCCCCGCTCCGCGGGATACAAACTGAAGTCGAATACAACCGAAGTCATTTTTTTAAACGTCCAGATGCAATACGTACTCTGTCATTCCCGCGCAGGCGGCCGTTCGGCCCTGAGCTCACAGCCGAAGGGGAATCCAGTTCCCCGTTTGCCTGGTTCCCCGCCACTTCGTCGCTCACGCAAAATAGCGACGGACCTTATCCAGTGAAACCTCTTGGTATCCGCTCAAAAACATGGATTTGGCCTTTTCGATCCGGCCTCTGGACTGCTCCAGTCGCTCAAAAGGAATGTCGCCCCGGATGATCTTATTCATGATCATTTCGATGGCGTCCACGACCTTTCCCTGGTCCTTGCAGATCAATAGAATATCCGCACCGGCCTCAAATGCCATGACCGCCCCTTCTGCCGTGCCCCATGCCCTGTCGATGGCGCCCATTTCCAAATCGTCGGTGATGACCAGCCCTTCAAACCCCAGTCTCTCTCTCAGGAGTCCGGTGATAACCCGATGGGAAAGCGTGGCCGAGCGGTCGGGGTCCACTGCCGGATAGATGGCATGGGACGACATGACTCCCGTCACGCCGGCGGCGATGGCCGCGCGGAAGGGGACCAGGCTCACCCGCTCCATTTCCTCCTCGGGGACGGGAATTGTCGGAAGGTGATGGTGAGGGTCCACATCGGTTTTTCCCAAACCGGGAAAATGCTTGGCAACAGCCATGACGCCGCCTTTTTGAAGCCCGTCGATAACCATGCGGCCCAGGCGCGCCGTCTCACCCGGATCATTGCCGAAGGTCCGGCCGGCCAGGTGCGCTTCGGGCTCTCCCTGGGGCACGTCCAGCACAGGGGCCAGGTTCATATTGAGACCGACCAGATTCATTTCCAACGCCGTGACCCGCGCAAATTCGTTCGCTTTTTTTTCCGGGTCCGGGTCCAGGCCGATGGCGGTGTTGCCTTCAAATCGGGCAAAGGGCTCCTGCAAGCGGGCGACCCTCCCTCCCTCCTGATCCACGGCCAGAAAAAGGGGCGTTCCCCAATCTCCCACAGCCCTTTTCTGAAGTTCCCGGCACAGTGTCGCAACCTGAAGAGGCGTCTCGATGTTGCGACTGAAAAGGATGACGCCGCCCAGGTTGTAGTCGCGGATCAGGGCTTCGGTACCCCTGTCGATTTCCGTCCCGGGGATCCCGGCCATGAAAAGGCGGCCGACTCTGGCATTCAGTTCCGATAGCTCAAGGGTTGAGTGCACTGGGGCTCCTTCCTGTCAAGCATGGAATAAACGGCGTGAAGATCCCGTTGACATCCAAATCGAGGATGTATAATCAGTATGGGATAAATGCAACAAAAATCAAGACCGGCCAAATTTCGCCGGAAGTTCAAAAGGGTCCCCCTAATGCAAGCCATGATTCTAGCAGCGGGCCTGGGGATGCGTCTGCGGCCACTTACCGAACATCGGCCGAAGGCCCTGGTCCCCATTGCAAACACGCCCATGATAGACCGGACCATCGCTTATCTCAAGGCATGCGGCGTGACCGAAATCGTCGTCAACGCGCATCATCACTACCGGCAGATCGTCGACCACCTGGATGGCGGACGGCCCTTTCGCCTCCCGATCCAGGTCCGAATGGAGCCGGAAATTCTGGGGACCGGCGGCGGCATCCGAAACACGATCGACTTCTGGGACGCTGATCCGTTCATCGTGATCAACGCGGACATCCTCACCGATATCGACCTGAAAGCGGCTCACGACGCCCATCTCGTAAAGGGGAACCCGGCCACGCTCGTACTTCACGACCGGCCGGAATTCAGCAAAGTCCTTCTGGACGACCGCATGAATATCGCGAAAATCCACAGGGAGGTCCGTGCGGGAGGCTTGGCGTTTACCGGTATTCATATCATCACGCCGGAACTCCTGGGTCACCTTCCTTCTTCCGGCAAATTCGATATCATCGATTGCTACCGGGATTTTATCCGCGCCGGGAAACCCATAGGCGCCTACGTCTCGAAGGGGCATTACTGGCGAGACATCGGCTCCGTCGCCGACTATATTCAAGCGAACCGGGAGGCCTTGGGGCCACCCCGATCTGAAGTTGCGGGCAGCAGCAAGGTCCACGAAACATCAAAGATTGTGGACTGGGCCGTTATCGGCGAGGGGACCGTCGTGGAAGCCGAAGCCGTCATCAGCCGATCGATCATTTGGGAGAAGGCAACTATTTCCAGAGGCATTCGGGTAACGGACAGCGTGGTGACGGCACATCAAATGGTGACGTCGGATATTGTGGAGGCAGTTTTTTAGAGAATATCGAATAACGAATATTCAACAAGGAACAAAGAACGAGGAACAATAAACATAAACGCCGGGATATAGCAAATGGACGAAAACCTTAAAAATGCCGTCGCAGCGTTTCTCGGTGTCGGGAACACGGATCATGGGTCGCTGTCCGTTAGCACCCTCGCCGGGGACGGTTCACAACGCCGGTTTTGGCGGATCGGACCAGCGGCCCGAGGCGACACCTTTGTGGTTATGGCGAACCCGCCGTTTGACGATGCCGCCCGAAAGGAAAATGCGGCTTACCTCATGATCGGCAACCACCTGCGCGCCAGGGGGACACCCGTCCCCGAAATCTATTGGCACGATCCGGACAATGGGTGGTTCATCATGGAAGACCTGGGAGACAGGAGCCTCCAGGACGCCGCCTTGAAAGCGGATGACCCGATCCCGCTTTACACACAGGTCCTGGATGTCCTCTTTCATTTGCAGGTGGAAGGCGCCAAGGGATTTGACCCCGCATGGTGCTGTCAGACGCAACATTATGATGCGCGTGTCATGAGGCGATTTGAATCGGACTACTTCACCGATGCCTTCCTGATAAAGTACCTCGGGTTGAAGAATGCCTGGCCCGAGCTGGAAGGCGCTTTCGCCCACCTTTCGGCCACCGCCTCCCGAGCCGAGGCTGCGTTTCTGCTCCATCGCGATTTTCAATCGCGGAACATCATGGTTTCCGGTGATCGGCCGGCCGTCATCGATTGGCAGGAGGCGCGGATCGGGCCCCTGGGCTACGACCTGGCCTCTCTTCTCATCGATCCCTACGTGGGCTTGAAGCCTCACCACGCGGATCGCATTTACGGCCTCTACCTGGAACGTCTTGAAAAATTCGATCCGGCGAGGGTCGAACCCTTTCACAGGCATTACCCTTATCTGGCCATTCAGAGAAATCTGCAGATGCTGGGGGCGTTTGCCCATCTGACCAAGGCCATGGGAAAATCTTACTTCAAACGCTACATCCCGCCGGCCGTGAAAAGCTTGCATGCGCTG
>JAFDKD010000527.1 GCA_019307165.1 Deltaproteobacteria bacterium
CCCTCTGACCTCCGCCCTCCGCCCTCCGCCCTCTGACCTCCGCCCTCCGCCCTCTGACCTCCGCCCTCTGTCTTCCGCCCTCCGACCTCCGCCCTACGCCCTGCGCCCTTCTTTTATCAACTCCTCCAAATCCCAGTCAACCCGGAGCCTGACGCGGCGATTCGCCTGCTTTTCCCGGTATATGAGCAGGCCCTTTTCGCGCCCGTATTCAAACAGGTCCCGAAGCACGGCCACGTCCTGACGGCAATATGCGATCAGGTTCTCCATGTCCCCCTGCCGAAACCATTCCACCGCCTGGAGCCCGTCCGCGCTTTTACCGTGATTGAGGGTCTCCGTGGCCAGGTGATCCAGGGCCAGCCGGAAACCCAGCCGGCGATGAACATCCTCCAGCACGTCGAAAGTGGGCAGGGAATAAAGGTCCTTATCCGTGTAGGCGCCCAGGACCTTGTAGTCAAAGCCCTTGATATTGAACCCCACCACCAGGTCGGCCTCGTGCAGGCGCGCCACCAGGCCGTTGATTTCCTCCTCTTCAAAGACCAGAAAACGGCCTTCCAGGGAATCGTACAGCACGGCCACTGAAATCCGCATAAGGTGGGCGTTTTTCCATCCTCCCACCTCCTTGGCCGTCTTTTGGGTCTCCAGATCGAAATAGATGATCCGCCTGCCCGCCGGGGCCGCTTCGACAGCATCCGGACCCGACACATCCAGGGGAGGCTCCTCCGCATCGGTCGAATCGGAAAATTCCGAGAAGGGAATGTGCCCGAGCAGTCCCTTGAGCACCAGCACCGCGGCGGCCTTGTCCAGGGGCTTGTTTCCAGAACCGCACTTGGGAGAATGAATGCAGGAGGGGCATCCCTCTTCGCATTCGCACCCGCTCACCACATCCAGGGTTTTCTGAAGCAGGTCCTCGATAACGTCAAATCCCCGCTGGGCCAAACCAACGCCCCCGGGATGCCCGTCATAGATAAATACGGCGCTCTTTTGCAGTTCGGGATGGTGGGTGTAGGAAATCCCGCCGATGTCGTTCCGGTCGCACAGGGCGAACAGGGGGAAAAGCCCGATGACCGCGTGCTCGACGGCGTGTATGCCCCCCATGAAATGAAGGCCCCGGGCTTCCACATACCGCTTCAGTTCCGGTTCGATCTCCACCCACATGCCTATGGTTTCGAAGGTCTGGGGCGGCAGTTCCAACGGATAGGTCCCCATGAGTTCCTGGCCCGGCAGGGCACGTTTTTCAAACCCGTTGATCGTCTCGGTTACCTTCAGTTTTCCTTCGCGAACCAGGAACTGTCCCTTGGGACGGCTCCTGTGGACCTGAAGGATCTCCGTTTCCTTCTCGCTCAGGGATCTCGTGAAATACTTGAGGTGGGTGCGGTGTGCAATCACATCCTTTTTTTCCAGGACAAGGCGGTCCACCAGGTACTGTTCCGCCCGATGGAGGTATACCGCGCCGGGGTGGCACTCCTTGAATGCCCGGATGCCGTCGATGGTGCCGATGGCCTGCCCGCCCGCCCGGTCGAATATGGTGTAACTGTCGCCGGCGGACCGGATATTCACGCCCAGATGAGGCCTCCGCCGCGTTGCAAACCAGGTGGGCTCGCCGTCCGCGCTCCGGGACAACAGTCCGGCCGACTCCAGGCGCTCCAGACGCTCGGGGAGGCGTTCGCCCCAGTATTTCCCGTCGCCCAGGGTCAGTGGTATTTCGGCCGCCGCGCACGGCAGATGCGCTTCCACCACGTAAGAATTGTGGGGGTCCAGCACCGCCGCCTCAAAGGACCTTTCGAAAAGGCTTTCCGGGTGTTTCATAAAGTACTGGTCCAGGGCATCGGGCTTGCCGATCAGGATCACCAGGGAATCCCTTCCCGCCCGTCCCACGCGCCCGCCTCTCTGCCAGGTGTTGATGATGGTCCCCGGATATCCCACCAGCAGGCAGACGTCCAGGTAACCGATATCGATCCCCATCTCCAGGGCGCTGGTGGACACGACCCCGAGCAGATCGCCGCAAGCGAGGCGTCGCTCGATGTCCCGGCGCTCCCGGGGCATGAAACCCGCTCGATAGGAACTGATCTTCTTTCGGAATTCGGGCGTAAGCTGCGCGGTCCAAAGGTGGATCAGCTCGGTGACCTTTCTCGACTGGGTGAAGGCGATGGTCCTGAGGCCCCTCCGGATGCAGTGGGCAAAGAGCCTTACGGCCGAAAAGTTGGCGCTGGCCTCCGGGTTGACAAAAAGAAAGTGCTGACCGGAACGGGGCGCTCCCGCCGAATCCACCACCGCCACTTCGTCTCCGATAAGGCTCTCGCTGAAAGATTTCGGGTTTTCGATGGTCCCCGACAGGAGGATGAAACGGGGATTGGCCCCGTAGCTCTCGCACACCCGCTTGAGCCGGCGGATGACCTGGTTCAGGTGCGACCCGAAAATGCCCCGGTAGGTGTGCACCTCGTCAAGCACCACAAAGGCGAGGTTTCCGAGCAGCTTTTCCCAGTTTTGATGGTATCCCAGAATGCCCCGGTGCAGCATGTCCGGATTGGTGAATAGAATTCGCGGAATCCGTTCCCGGATCTTCTTGCGGCGGTACGGAGTGGTGTCCCCGTCATATATCTCCGCGGTCAGGCCCGTCCCGCCGAGCCTGTCGAGCCACCGGTTGAGGGTCTTGAGTTGATCCCGCTCCAATGCCTTGAGCGGAAAGACATAAAGAAATCTCGCTTCAGGGTCTTCCAGGGCCCGTTCCATGACCGCCAGATTGTAAATGAGGCTTTTTCCGCTGGCCGTGGGCGTGGAAACGGCCACATGGGCGCCCTTTCTCAGATGCTCGATGGCTTCCACCTGATGGGTGAAAAGCCGGGCCGGGCCCAAGGCCTTCATGGCCGCCGTCAACTCCGGGTGAAAGCGCAGGGACGGTCCATGGGTTGCCGGGTGCGGCGGGACATACCGATGGTAAGTCACCGCATCCCGGAAATCGCGATGCCTCTTTATGGATTCCACAAAACCCGAGAGGGTGGCGTCGAGGCGGCCGGGGGTCGATCCGGCTACGTTTGCGCCTGGGATCTTACCTGGACTGGTCAATGGTCGTGGCTCTTCTTTCCGAATCGCGATTTCAGGCCTTCGACCACGTCCTTGCCGGCGCTTTCGTGCTTGGCCTTGACACGCTCCAGCCGCTCATTGACGCCTGCCAGGATGTCGCTCATGAACGTGTCGTTTTCATCGCTCCACGCGCTCCAGCCGTCGATGCCGATATATTCGTTGTAGGAGGTTGTGTAGTAGGGGTCATGGATTCGGACCCCGCGTTTCTCGTCGTACTCATAGCGTACGAACTCGCCGTCGAAATGCTTAAAGTCCGTTTCGGTCAATCCGAGCTGCTTGAGCAGGGATTTGTGTTCTTCCGGTATGTTCATGTTGTCGCCTCTTTCATGCCCAGGCGCTCTTCAGTGGCGGACAGCCTGTCATGGCAGTCCTCGCCTCTTTCATGCCCAGGCGCTCTTCAGTGGCGGACAGCCTGTCATGGCAGTCCTCCCACTTGAGGAGCATGTCCTCCACCGATTTCCGCACCTGGTGATATTCGTTGATCATGGGGACGCTCTTGGCATTGTCCTTGAATATGTCAGGGTCCGCGAGCAATTCCTCCAACCCCTCCTGGCGCGATTCGAGCTCCGCAATAGAAGCCTCCAATCGTTCCAGTTCATCGCGTATCGGCTTCAGGGTCGAATGAATAAGCCGCCGCTGCTCGGCCTGCCGCCGTTTC
>JAFDKD010000528.1 GCA_019307165.1 Deltaproteobacteria bacterium
CCTCGTCCGTAAAGTGTTGACCGCAAACCAGCATGGAAATAAGCTTAACATGCCGGCACCCCCTGTGTCCAGCAAAAACTTATGGGACATGGTCAGCTTTGTAAAGGGGGGCCGTGAGGCTGTCCGACAACCGCCGAAATCCTAGAAATACTCCTCCACTCTTGTCGAAGATCCCGCCGAAGTCTAGGCGGGGATGGGGGAGGCGGAGCCTGCCCCGTACTCGATACGGGGTGGGGGTGATCGGATCAATCAGGATTTCATCCATTTATCTATTCCCCCTCCCCTTTATCCCCTCCCACGAGGGGAGGGGAATTGGGTTATCAGACAGCCTCCTGGGGGGGATTTAAAACCGTTGGCAAATCTTCTTCCATCCTTCGCAGTACCTGCTACGGAGGACGGGCGATCCCCTTTAAAAAGGGGGAAGCTGGATGGAAGCTTATGGGGTCAAGGGAATGTTTCTTACACGATATAGACTTGTCGGAGCGTAGCGGAGATCCCGCCGTCCTTGGGCGGGGCCGCCCCTCAGGCCAGAGGCGGCGCTGACACCCGACACCTAATGGGTGCATCACTTACAGGACAGTAAAGAAATTGAGAATTGAAGATTGAAGATTGAAAATTGGTTGTGGCGCTGCGTAGCAGCGCATCCATAAATCTTCAATAACTCAATGTTCAATATTCAATGTATAGGGGGCGGCCTAAAAGCAGGGCGTGCCACGGCGTAGGCCCGCTATCAGCGGGACGAAGCCGGGTCATGTGGGCCCGGATCTTTACTCACTTGACAACCTTGTTGTTTCGAAGCTTTTTTACTTCGTTCCCGCCGTAACCCAGTTCGGCGAGCACCTCGGACGTATGCTGCCCCAACTCCGGCGCAAGGGTGCGGATGCTTCCCGGCGCATCAGACAGCCTTACGGGGATTCCCAGCATCTTCATCGCCCCACGGGGGCTCGACCTTTATGATCTCTGCCCCCTGATCTCCGAGATACATTCCCGCGCCGGGGACCGCCCACATCTGGCCAAGTTCCAGGACCCGTATTCCATCCAGTGCGCCCATGATTTTCAACCCTTTCTTCTTTGTATGCGAGCAATGTGTTCCCTGACGAAGCGGACAAAATAAGGCGTCACCGTTTCAGGAACTCCCAACTGTCCAATATCTCTTCCGCACCGTTAATGATGTTGTCAATAAACTCCTGCACCGTCGGAATGTGATCTACATAGGTTGCGGCGAAAGACATGAGGCTGCTCAACCGGTCGTAGTCCTCATTCCACATTTCAGGGGCAATTTCCCAATCATCATGCTTGAGCATGACCCTCTCCATGGCAGTCAACCAATTTTCAAGGGGCATTTCGTTCCGCTTCTTCATCACCTCTTCATACATTTTGGGGTTGGGTGGGGCGAGCACCGTTGTCCGAAAATGTGGATTGTCGGGAAAAGCCTTCACCATTCTATTCTTGAATTTATCCGATATGGGACATTCCCGGGTGGCCATGAAGGCTGTCCCCATCATCACACCCTCCGCACCCAGCGCAAGGGCGCCCAGAAACGTGCGCGCATCGCCTATGCCCCCTGCGGCAATGATAGGGACCTTTATATGCCTGGCCGCCCAGGCAATCGTCGTCATGGTGGGTAGCTGGGAGACGTTCTTGAAACCGATTCCTTCCAGCCCCACAATAATAATGGCGTCCGCCCCGGCTTTCTGGGCATGCAGGGCATGTCTGAGGGTGGCGGTCTTGTGAACCCATGTCCGGCCGGCCTCTTTGATTCGCTTGCCGTATGGATCGCCCGCGAAGGCTGCCGTTTCGATCACCTCTATCCCTTCATCAAGACAGACATCCAGCATCTCATCGATGTGGGGACACATGCCGACGGTAATATTGACGCTGAAAGGCTTGTCCGTTGCATCGCGGCACCGCTTAATATCGTCTCGCAGTTTCTCCGGGGTCAATGAAACGGCAGCCGTAAGGCAGCCGTGGGCGCCGGTTTCGCTGACGGCCGCCGCCAGTTTCCAGTTGCCGATACGGCTCAATGCGGCCTGGATTATGGGATATTCGGAGTCCATGAGTTCACTCACTCGGGTTTTCCATTTCATGTCGGCTTACCTCCTTATCTATTTACAGTACCTTTTCCAACTCCCGTTCACTTGTTACCTGGATCTTGCAAAATTCAAGTACTGAGTTCTTCTTGCCCGAAACGGACAATTTCCCCAAGAATATGATCCACATCCTCACGGGTTGCCCGTAAATTCATGAAACCAGGAAACCACCCGCTGTTCAATGGCATTTGCCGCGGGCGACAGGGTCCAGAGATTACAGTTTTGATTGAGAGTGCCTGCCAGGGCATTGGCAAATGCGGAGATACCATTCGGTGAGGGTAGCACGTACGGAAGAAAACGCGGATGCGCCACTTGCGTGGAATTGGGCACAACGACATCCCGGAATTCCTGGAACAGTTCTTCAAGCGTTTTTCCCCTTTCGGGCAGGGGCTCGGTAAGGATCGCACGCATGGCGTCCCGATTGACTTGCGGAAACACGGGTTGGTTCGAGACATCAATTTCATAGTCCGCCAGGAGTTCTCCCAGGAGACGACCCGCTTTGCGGTGGATTTCGGGATCGAACAGAAGTTCATTCATGCCAAAGTTACCCTAAATGCTGTAAAATTATGAACAGCAAATGCGTCATGGCCATGATCCGGCCGGATTCATCATGGAGCGACCCGGCAACCCGGATCTTGCGCCCCTGACGCTCTATGGGCCAGGCCATAAAGAAATATTGTTTGCCGACCAGGGGGCGCTCGATAATCCTGGTCGTCATCCGGCCCAATAAACCCGTTTCATCGGGCTCTTGCAAGCCGCTGGGGCCCATCACCCGGGCCACGGGACATTCCAAAGCGGCCCAAAGAACGGGAATGGGAACCTTTTCCCCTTCGGCCGCTCCGACCGCGGCAGGGCGGGGGGTCCAGTCGATGGCCGACACGCTGCGGCCGGGAACCGTCCCGGAGCGCAGATGAAGGCCGTTATCTTCCGTCCGTCCGGAGCCGCATGCAAAACAATTGGGGAAGGCGTTGGGGATGTGCCTTTCAGAGGCCTTTACGGCCTCGTCCAGGGTGATCGGTTCGGGCAGGTCCAGTTCGAGTTCCGAAGGCCGGGCTTCGTTGAGCAGCGTATGGCCGTCTCGCATGACCACTCTATCCGGGGCCTCGAAATAGATCTGGAGTTTCTTTCCCATGGGAGTGGGGGCCCGCATGGTCACTTCCACTGTTTCGCTGTCTATGTGATCGGCCATGAAACCGCTGATGTAACCGCCCAAAGTGATATCCGTAGGACCTTCGAAGCGTGGGTCGATAATTACTTCTCGAGGGAGTCCTTGCGTGTTTTCTCTTTCTTCAGCCATGACCAATGAGTCCTTTGATGTTGTCTTTAATAGCCGTATGTGCGCATTTAGTCAGGACAATGCCA
>JAFDKD010000529.1 GCA_019307165.1 Deltaproteobacteria bacterium
TCAGCAACACACAGCGGCGTCGAAGTCTATTATTCCTACTGACACCTGAACACTGCTTGCCACGGCGTAGCTGCGAAGCAGCGAAGACGGGACACCTGTCGAAGATCCCGCCGTGGTTGGGCGGGGAAACCTTATTCCCGCATTGGCATAGCCAGAAAACTCTGACCCCCGCTGTACGGGATCTTCGACTGGCCCAGAGGACCAGGTTTTGCAGATGGAATAAAAACCGATACCGATTACCGTTTTTTATTGCGGAAAAGACAAAACAGGAGCCCCAACAGGAGGACCTATGGACGACAACAAAATCATCATTACCGCGGCGGTTACGGGGTCTTCTCCCACGAAGGAAATGAACCCGGCGGTCCCGTACACCCCGGAGGAAATCGTCACCGCGGCCGTAGACTGCTGCAGGGCCGGAGCCGCAGTCACGCACATTCATGTGAGGGACCCGAAAACCGGGGCCCCGGACTTCAAGATTGACCTTTTCAGGGAGATCCTGGAGGGGATTCGGGAACGCTGCGACATGATCGTGAACCTGACCACCAGCGGGCTTCGCCTGGCAGGACCGGATGTGATTTCACAGCGCCTTCAGCCCGTATCGCTGAAACCGGATATGTGTTCCTTCGATCTGGGGTCCATGAATTTTCGGGATCGGGTGTTTCTCAACCCGCCGGAGTGGGGGGATGCGGCCGCCAAAAGCATGCAGGAAAGCGGCGTCAAGCCGGAGATCGAAGTCTTTGACGTGGGTCACATGTACCAGGCGATCCATCTCATTGAGCGGGGGATGATTGATGATCCGCCCTATTTCCAGTTGTGCATGGGGGCCAAGTGGGGGATCGAAGGGACGGTGGAAAACCTGCTGTTCATGAAGAGAAAACTGCCGGCCCATGCCGTATGGTCCGTTCTCGGGGTCCAGAAGGCCCAACTTCCCATGATCACCACGGGCATGCTGTTGGGGGGGCACGTACGGGTGGGCTTTGAGGACAACATCTATTTAAAAAGGGGGGTATTGGCCGAAAGCAACGCCCGGATGGTGGAAATGGCAGTGGACCTGGCCGAACGCCTCGGGCGCACCGTGGCCACGCCCAAGGAAGCACGCGGAATCCTGGGCATTCCCGCCCTCCCATGATTCCGGTTTCGTTGTTCGATCAAAATCGATTTGTCAATGTTGTGGTTCTCTCAATTATATCGGTAGTGAGACACGCGGTCATGCGGATTTGCGGATAACATTACAAGGGTAATGATATCCAGATCCGTACAATCACTTGTTCCTGGCGGCTGCGCCGCCAGGAATCGAGGTGCTGACTACGTCGAGCACCTTGTGCCGTCGCTACGCGCCGGAACAAGGTACTCGACCTGACACCGTGAACACCACAACGTCTCGGAAATTCTACAATTTATTGAAATTATAGTTCTTTTGGCGGCTGTTGTCGTTTGTAAGCCACATGGAATGATGGAATAGTGGAATGTTGGAATGCTGGGTATGGAAAGACGAAAATGCCTTTGATGTGGAAATTGTTGATTATCATTAGGAGAAAAAACATGAAAAAAAACTATCTCCAATTACACCAGGCGATATTCTTTTAGAAGAATTCCTTGAGCCCATGGAAATCACTCAGAGCCAACTCGCAAGAGATATTAATGTGCCGGCAAAGCGAGTGAGCCAACTTATTCATTGTAAAAGAGAAATTACTGCGGATACCGCATTACGGCTTGATAGGTATTTCGGGATTGAACCTGAATTTTGGCTTAATCTACAAAGTCGATACAATATGAAAATGGCAAAAATAAAGGTAGGGCGGAAAATTGTGCAAGAAGTAAAAGTGCGGATTCCACAAAAAGACTTGTATAATCATGCGACTATATAGCTTGCTGATTTAACAAATTAGAAAATCGGGAGAGCCAAACAAAAAAATGCAGCGGACGCAAAAAACCGCGCTGCAAAGTTCACCGTTACGTATAGCTCCAACTAAGCTGAAACGGCATCTGATTACGGAATGTCGAATCTTGAAGGCGGGAATCTAGACGAACAACGGCCTGGATACCCGCCTGCGCGGGTATGACGGGTTGGTGTTGATACGAGTGAGTAAAGATCGGCTTCGTCTTAAATCGAATGCAGATTGATTCCTCCATTGAAGTTAGTACACGCAATCGTAATTACGGTGAGGAAAACAGTTCACCACAGAGGACACAGAGAGCACAGAAAAAGGTCCATAAGAACAATGCGTTGTGTGATCTGTGGTTCGTCTATATGCCGGTATATTTATGTCACTGAATTCAAAAAACTGAGTACCTGGCTTCAGCCCCGGCCTTTCTGGACCAGCTTCAGAATCTTGGGAAGCATGTCATCCCGCCATCCCTTGATGTCTTCCAGCGTCTTTGACTGAACCACATCCATCTCATGGACCCCTTTGATCACGGCCTCCTTTGCGGAAGGGGGAATGGAGGTCCAGGTATTCATGCTTTCCCAGCGGTACTGGTAGGATTTGGCGTAGTTTTCAAGAAAATTTTCCACCCCGTTTCCCGCCAGGTGGATGCGCATAAACGGGCCGATCAGGGGGTCCCTCAGGCCGATGCCCATGCAGAATGCCAGGTCGATGTCTTGCGGGCTGGCGACCCCTTTGTCCACCATGTCGATCGCCTCGCGCAACAGTGCCGACTGAAGCCGGTTCACAATGTATCCCGGGACCTCCTTTTTCAGCACCACCGGTGTTTTTCCAAGCTTTGTCATGAGGTCCCGGGCCGCCCGGACCGTTTCCGGCGAGGTCTTTTCACCTCCGACGATCTCGACTACCGGTATGAGGTGGACCGGGAGCATGGGGTGGACCAGCACGCAACGCTCCGGCCTTGCCGCGGCCGTCTGGATCGGCGTCATGGTGAGGCCCGATGCGCTGCTGGCCAAAATGGCGTGCTCCGGCGCAAGGGCGTCCATGTCTTTGAAGACCCGTCTTTTCAAATCATAGTCATCCAGGACCGATTCCTGAACATAATCTGCGTTTCCAACAGCCTCTTCCATACTTAAAGTGGTTTTTATTCTCGCATTTGCCGCCTTGGATTCTTCCGGACCGAGGAAGCCGCTTTTTTCCAGCAGCTTAAGATTGGCGTCCACGCGGACCACCGCGTTGTCGAGAACCTCCGCACTCACGTCCTGGAGAGTGACGTCATACCCCCTGGAGGCGAAAACCGTTGCCCAGCCCTGGCCGATAAGGCCGGCGCCCACACAAGCGAAATTTCTGATTTCCATTTGTCACTCCTTCTTTTTCTTGGGATCTGATATCGCACGCCGTAAGCATTGTAGGAACAACGGTCGATGGTAATCAAGGTTTTTTACGCAAAAGACATTCATAGGCGTTGGTAAGCCTGACAAAGGCCTTTTCATCGCCGCCTTTGTCCGGGTGAACCGTCTTGGCCTGTCGCCGGTAACGGCGGATCAGGGCCTTCCGATCCATG
>JAFDKD010000530.1 GCA_019307165.1 Deltaproteobacteria bacterium
AACAGAAATTATCAGGCCGTCGGTCAACGATAAGGCTGCTAAAGTCGCCAACTCACGAAATCGCTACTTGTGTGAACCAAGGGGCAGAGGGTAAAGACCGACGGGCTGCTAGAGTCGAGAGTCTAGAGAAGACACCTGTTCCTTAACAACCCTAAACCGGGAACCTTTGAACCCTGAACCTCTGAACCCGGAACCTTAGGTCGGAGTTCGTTCATGCCAGGAGCGCGTTTAGCCCCAAAAAAACACTGATACAGCCCGAACAGAACGTGTGCCGCAGCGGTGCAGGCCATGAGCCCCCGGGTGACCGTGGGATTAAGCCCGCCCGCCGTGGCGAATGCCACAATAAGCGCCGCGAGGGCAACGACAAAAGTGCCGTAGAATCCAACGACAAAGACAATGCGGCCCCTTCGAAAAAGTGTATGATCAAGACGCCCCCGGCACTTAACTATTGATGATCGTTGATTGACGGGCTGTTGCTTAAAACGTTTTAGAAGGTTTATTTTCTCTCGCAAAGAACGCAAAGGACGCACACATAACACATTTGAATCAAAAAACAATGCTGCCGTGCGAGTGGTATCCATTCCGCGGCATATATCGCGGCTGAAGCCGCTCTTACATCAGCCGGTTTTTGCGACCCCATGCCCCCCTGTAGGAGCGGTTTTAACCGTGACACCTGACACCTGAACACTGACACCTGTTATCTATCAGTTTACAAGGAACTCCCGGATCGCACCGTCTCTCACATCGTTCGGCTCAAACACGATCGAGTAGTGGTTGGTCCCCGTTATGTCTGCGCATCGAGCATTGGAGATTTCCCTGCACATCCGCTGCGCCACGTCTTCGGGGAGCAATAAGTCATCCTGCGCCAGCATCCCTTCCGTTGCCCGCAGAATCAGGACCGGGCAACGGATGTCGGGGTAGAATTGCGACGAATCCACGGTCGACAGGTTGACCAGTTCTTCCTGGATATGGCCGGGATGCACCCTGGAGGCGATGCCCCCTTCCACCGCCTCGGTTTCATATTGAAAATATGTTTCGTGAGCCGCGGACCAGGGCTGAAGGAACGGCGCCACTTTCATGAGATCCAGATAGGCCTCGAACGAGGGAAACACCTGACCGAGACGATCGATCGCCGGCTTTATCCCGGCGAGCACCTTGGCCATCTGCTCATCCGACAGTTTCCCTCCCCCGTCGACCAGGATCACCCTGTCCACCAAATCGTGATGCTTGGCCGCGTAAGCCAGGGAAATAAAGGCGCCCAGGGAGTGGCCCATAAGCACGATCCGGTCCAGGCCCAGATCCGTCAGCAGGGCTTGGATATCGCGGCAGTGATGATCTATGGAATACCCGGACGGCGGCTTTTCCGAAAGTCCCCTCCCCCGGAGGTCCATGGCGAAAACGCGATGACCGGGGGCTATGCCCGCCGCCACCGTGTCCCAGCACCGGCAATTGGCGGTCAATCCGTGTATGCACAGCACGGTTTTCCCCGCTCCGTCCCAAAAGGCCAGCTGGATCTCCACGCCGTCCCCTTTCGCTCTTTTCACGATGGGTTCCGTCATAATTGAAGTTCCTTTCTTTTTCCCTTGCTTTTGTAAAGGAATGTCACCTTTCAACGTGGCGCCGTCGCGCCATAATCTCCGTCACGGAGCCAATGATCCCTTTGGGAAAAAAGATGACCACCAGGATAAAGAGGACCCCTAAAACGAGATACCAGCGTTCCAGCACATTGTGCAAAAACACGGCGCTGGGAAAAAAGTCCTTTGCCAGATGCTGAAGGTCGGGCAGGAAGGTCTCGGTAATCATAAAAAAGGCCGCACCAACAATGCCTCCGTACAGGGTCCCCATCCCTCCTATGATGCACATGAGTAGAATAGCGAGCATGATCGCAAACACACCCAGGCATGACTCCGGATTCACGTATCCCACCCACATCCCATATAACCCGCCGACGAGGGCGGCCACCACGCATCCGAAGGTGATTGAAATGGCCTGGAAAATAAAGGTCTTGTAGCCGAGGGCCTCAGCGCGCTCGACGTTGTCGCGAATCGCCTGAAGGACACGACCCAGAGGGGAATGGGTAAAGCGGAGCATGGCCAAAAAAAGCCCCAGACAGGCCAAAAGGATAAAATAGTAGGTCAATATCCTCCCGGTAATCTCGAGCCCCAAAAAATTGCCCGCACTAAAAGACACCGCCAGGATCCCCGGCATGCTCAGGCTGATGCCATCTTCCCCTCCTGTGAAACCGCTCAGCTTGGTGGCCAGGACGATGGCCAACTCTGCGATGGCCAGGGTAATCATGGCGAAGAAGATGGCCTTGACCCGCAGGGAAAGAAAGCTGATGACGATGGCAAGGGCCGAGGCGACAAGCGCAGCAATAACAAAACCCAGGGCCAGATTTGCATAAGAAGGCGTCCCGTACTTGCTGGTAAGAAAGGCCACACAGTAGGCTCCGATGCCGAAAAACATGCCGTGACCAAAGGAAAGGATCCCTGTGTAGCCGAGGAGGATGTCAAAACTGGCCACCAGGGTTGCGAACATGATGATCTGCATGGCGAGATCGACTGTCTTGAAGGAGGGAAACAGGAAGGGCACCAGAACGAAAAGGGCCAGGAGTCCGGCCTTCAGAAAAAAGCCGCCGCTCCTGTACTGTCTTCTCTTTTCCTCCATATGGAAAATCTGAATCGGTGTTGCCTCTGCCATACCTGTTACCCCCTACTTTCCAACTGGAAATAGACCCGTAGGCCGAATGAGAAGAATGATTATCATAATCATGATGTTAGCGCCCGCAGCGGCCCAGGGGACCAGGTAGGCCACATAATTGTAAGTGAGCCCAACGATAAGGGCCCCCACCAGGGAACCCGTTATGCTTCCCAGGCCCCCGATGATGACAACGATGAAGGCAAAGAGGAGGAAGGAGCCTCCCATGTCCGGATACACCTGCAAACTGAATATGGACATGGCCAATCCTCCCAGAGCCGCCAGTGCAGCGCCGGCAGCGAAGACGCCGGTGAACAGGAGGAAAATATTGTGCCCCATGGCCTGGACCATGTCCCGGTCCTCCACCCCGGCCCGTACAATTGTCCCCAATTTTGTCTTTTTGAGAATAAGCTGGATCACGGCGTAGACGAAGAGACCTACACCGATACATATGACCCGGTATTTGTTAATGATGATATCCATGATGTCCCAGCTTTTTGAAAACGTAAGGGGAACGGTCATCACTTCATCATTGGGCCCCCAAAAGACGCGGATAAGCTCCACCAGAACAATGGTTGCACCGAAGGTGATGAGGATCTGAAAGAGGTGGGACCCATAGACCCGGCGAACAATCACTCTTTCCAGGACGATCCCCACAAGCGCGACCACCACCATGGCAGCGACAATGGCCAAAGAGAAGGCAGCGAAGTTTTGAAGGACCGAATCGGCCTCCACCCATTTCTTCAGATAT
>JAFDKD010000531.1 GCA_019307165.1 Deltaproteobacteria bacterium
AAGATGCGTCATGCCCGGGAAGAAAGTGAAATTTGTCCGATTCGATGTCCAACTGGGCCGAAGACTCACGTCCAGCCGCCCGGCCAGGCGATCGTCCAGAGGAAAGACGCCGAATGTCTTGGCTTCCATTTCGAAGAGGGCCTGAAGTTCCTTCAGCTTGTCCGGGTTGGTCGCAGCCAGGTCATTGTACTGCGAGAAATCTTCGTTAATGTTGTACAACTCCCAGCCGTCGTTGGTGAACGGAACGGTGCCGCCGGTGTCCCAGGGTAGCTTGTGAAATTTTGATGCGATCCAACCGTTGTGGTACATCCCGCGATTGCCCATCATCTCGAAATATTGTTTCGTGTGCTGTTCGGGGGCCTTTGCGGCGTCGTCGGCCAAGGCATAGGCAAAGCTCGTACCCTCGATCGGCTTCTGCTCGATGCCGTTGAATTTCTTTGGCTGCTCGATGCCGGCAACCTCAAGGATCGTAGGAAGGACGTCGATCACGTGATGGAACTGAGTCCGCAAGCCACCCTTGTCTTTGATCTTGGCTGGCCAGGAGACGACCATCGGATTGCGGGTGCCACCAAAGTGGGAGGCGACCTGCTTGTTCCATTTGAACGGTGTGTCCATGGCCCAGGCCCAACCGACGGCATAGTGGGGGGACGTCTCGGGGCCGCCCCACTCGTCGTAGAACTTCATGTTCTGTTTGACGTTCGGACCGAGGCCGTTCAAGTTCATCAGCTCGTTGGCCGTTCCGATCAGACTACCCTCGGCACTGGCTCCGTTGTCGCCGGCGATGAAGATGATCAACGTGTTGTCGAGTTCGCCAGTTTTATCAATAGCATCAACGATGCGTCCGACCTGATGATCGGTGTACTCGTAATAGCCGGCGTAGACCTCCATCTGCCGCTCGAAGAGCTTCTTTGCCTCGGCATCGTGGCTGTCCCATGACGGAAGCTGCTTCATGCGCGGGGTGAGTTTCGCGTCCTTGGGGATCACGCCGAGCTCTTTTTGACGCGCGAAGGTGATCTCACGCTGCTTGTCGTAGCCGTGAGCGAATTTGCCCTTGTACTTGGCCGCCCATTCCTTGGGCGGATGGTGCGGAGCATGGGTCGCTCCCGGCAAGTACAAGAGGAAGAAGGGGCGATCGGGCGCGATGCTGTTCTGATTGTGCATCCAGGCGATCGCTTTGTCCGTCTGGTCGGCACCCAGGTTGTAGCCTTCTTCCGGAGTACCCCAGGGCTGGACCGGATTCAGATTCTCGTACAGGGTCGGAAACCACTGATCCGCCTCACCCCCGTTGAACCCGTAGAAGTAGTCGAATCCCAGATGGTTCGGCCAATGATCAAACGGCCCGACGTTGTTGAGTTGGCTGCTGGGCAAGTTGTGGTTCTTGCCGATCCAAGCGGTGCTGTAGCCGTTGAGCCGGAGAATCTGACCGACGGTGGCTGCACTCCGCGGCATGATGCCCGTGTAGCCAGGGAACCCTGTCCCCATTTCCATGATGACTCCGGTGGAATTGGAGTGATGGTTGTGGCCGGAAAGCAGAGACGATCGCGTCGGAGAGCAGAGCGAGGTCGTGTGGAAGCTGTTGAAGCGAAGGCCCTCCGCGGCCAGTTTGTCGAGTACTGGCGTATTGCACGGTCCGCCAAAGGTACTGGTCGCACCGAACCCGGCATCGTCGATCATCACCAGCAGGATGTTCGGCGCGCCCTCGGGTGCTTTGTTGACCGCAAACATTCCCGGATCGGCCGTTGAGTCATGATAGGTCTCGCCTATTTTTCCCTTGAACTTTGGATAAGGTTTCGGCAGGTTGTCTGGCGCAGATGCCGCCAGGGCACTGGTTGCAGACAGCATTGAACAGAGCAAAAATAACGCGATGCATGCGGCTGCTGTTATGCTTTTTCTTTTCATGGTTTTGTTCCTCCTGTCTTTGTTTTTCATGGTTTTACTCCTCATGGTTTTTCAAGAGACACTGAATGACCGGGACCGAATCCTTTGTGTACATGTGGCGCTAATCGCTCTAGAACTGGCTAAAATATTACTCATGATATTTTCTCCTTAAATTGAAGATTAGTGCCCCTCCCGAAACTCCACTTCACCATAATATCAATGAGTTAAGCTGGGGCAATTTAGAGATTTCCTCCTGCCAAATATCTTTCTAATATCAATCGATTATAGGTTGCTCCCTGTAAAAAACCCCTTTTTCTACTAAGATTTTCCACCTCCCTTCTTGTAAAGTTGCACGCAATTGCAGGTCGTTTTAGAGTTGACATCACGTTCACCCCTTGCTTGTTTCATTTGTTTGCGTTTTTGAGCTGATACTCATCCCCGCAATCCTCTCAGACCGCCTTTCATCTATGCGACTCAGGACGCGGATACGATACTCCCCAGGCCTGTCGAATGGATAACTTCTTCTGTATTTGGGCGGTGCCATAATTCATATCCCTATTTTTCTGAAATGGACTGATTTGGGCATCGAAATCCTGTAGGTTTATTTAAATTTAATACTATCTGATGGGCGGCACATCCCCCAAAAAGGGTGATAGTGGGTTGTAAAAAAGGGTTATTTTTTTGGATCGGTTTGACTATTGACTATTGTATCTCACCGCAGAGAACGCCCCAGTACGATCTTCCGGACCTACGGGGCAGGCAAAGGACGCAGAGAAAAAACTTTTTTTGACCGTCTTCCTCTGTCCCTCTGGCCTGGTGCCTCTGGGGGCCACGCTAACTGATTGATTATTACATGTTAACATTCCAAGCATAGGTATTTTCAGGCCCTATATCGTTTCTTGAGTTCAAGAAGCCACTGAAGCCATCTTTGACGATCCTTTGCAAACTTCAGCAAAAATCTCTTTTATGACATCGGTGGGTGACCTGCCATACTTTCCCTGGAATATAATGTCTCTTAGCTTTAGCCATTGATTCCTGTGAATAATGCTCTTTTTGACCTTAAAAAGTGCAATATAGAGGTAAAATATCGTAATGTTTATGCCGGTTTTACAATATACCTGGATACTTAGCGTGGCCCGACCCCATTCCCGATTGTTTGACCAGATGGCCGATGCAGTCATAGACAGGTCCCAGTCCAGTCGTGACAAGATGCGCAGAGGCGTATGATCGCCAGAACAGCAGGCCGAAAGCTGCGATCAGGCCCATTTGTAGTCTTTTCAAAGAAAGTGTGTAGTTGATAATCATCCAGTCAGGTTTGAACAATTTATTACATCCACTTTGAAGGTCTAAAATCACAAATTTCAAAACCCAAATCCTGTGCTCCTATGCTCGACACGAAAAACGAAAGACCGAGACAGATTACCGCGATTATGGGCTTGGTTCTTATGGTCTCCTTCCTTTCGCTACTTCGCCTTTTCGAAATCGCCAATGCTCCAGCTCTTGTCAAAATAAGCCTTGGTAGGTGCGTAAAAGCGTAGATAGACCCACCAGCCCTGGCCTGGAATGTTGGCCCGTAGTAAAGATCTACAGAGCCATCCTTATTTTTTATGAGATCTTGTCGAGAGGATTGGGCAGCTCTTTTTTGTTTATTGTTAATGAGTGTTCGTGTATCCCAGCTATAAACAGCGATAGACCAAAATTGTTCAGCAGGTGCATTTGCAGGGACATGCAAGGTATATGATTTGCTACCATCCAACCAATCTCCGTCTTTATCTGCATAAGCAGCCAGATAAATAGAACCTTTCCCAGGTGTCGTAGTTACCATACCTTCAGAAGTGGTCACAGCTTCGTACATCCATTCTGCACGCTCATCGAGCTGATCATAATTTTTCGTGCGCTGGTTCGGATTAAGTCCAAGCGCTATTTTCCAAGTTGTGCCTTTATAATACACAGGAGTACTTCTCTTGGCAAGGTCATTGGCCTTCGCCATCGCCTCTCCTACAAAAGCCGCTTCTTTAAGTATTTTCTTCTGTCGTTCAGTAGGATTGAAAGGTTTTCCCTTTTCGATCCCGACACGTTTGAGCATCGCCATAAAAAAACGATCACGTTCAGCAACGACCTCCCGGTTTAAGATCTCGTGCAGTCGTTCCCAAAATGCCATACCTCGTGGAGGACCGAAGAAATATTTTTCTGGCGGCGTTGGATATGTTTGTTTTTTCGGATTGGCACGATCCTTGTAAGCATATATATTAAAAGCATTTTTAAGTGCTTGCGCTTTTTTAGGGTCTGGTTCAATGAGACGTATCGCTAGAAAGATGTTATTCGTTGGAGACTCAAAGACA
>JAFDKD010000532.1 GCA_019307165.1 Deltaproteobacteria bacterium
CGCCACTAGCAACCCGCAACTTTGAACCGGGAACCTTGAACCCTGAACCCCAAACCACGAACAAAGCACCAGGCACGAAGCACCAAGCACGAATTTAAAGAATGAAATCGGTGATATACGGGTTTTCTCCCATCTCTCGGGCGATGGTGGATGTGGGGGTTTACTCCTCACGCACGAAACGACAGGGGATTGAATTTGGTATCGCGATCATAGGCATCTTTTCCTTCACGACGCTTCAGGAACCGCACCGCGGCGTAGGTCAGCGGCGTGGCGGCTGCTTCATAAGCCGATTTGGCCAGCCATTGCATGCCGATGGCCAGGAAAAGGGCGCCCGCGGGAATGGTCCCCCAAAACGCGAGGGTTATGAAAAAAAGGGAGTCGAGAGCCTGCCCCACCAGGGTGGAGGCGATGGTCCGGGTCCACAGCCACCTTCCCTTTGTTGCCATTTTCATTTTGGCCATAATGTACGCATTGAGAAATTCACCCACCAGATAAGCGGCGAATGAGGCCGCGAGAATCCGCGGGGTATATCCCAGGATCTGGGCGTAAGCGGTCTGCCCATCCCAGAAGGATGCGGGGGGGGCGACCTTGCCCAGCCAAATGGCGGCCACCGCGATCAGATTGCAGAAAAAACCGAGCCAAATGATCCGCCTGGCCTGTGCATATCCGTATACTTCCGTAAGGATGTCCGCGGTTATGTAGCTGAGGGGAAATATGATTATGCCGGCCGGCAGCACCCATCCGAAAATCACGATAAGTTTGACGGAGATGATGTTGGCCGTGACGAGACAGGTTACGAAAAGGCACGCGATAAATACAAACCAGGATGAATGTCCGCTGCCGCAAGGCGCCGTCGTCGATACCGAATCCCCGGTTGATTGGTTATTTAACAATAGATGCCGCCCCCTGAGCCGGCTGGTGTTCTTTTCTCAATAAATCGTTGACCACTTTTACGGGATTGAAGGTGATGGCCGGGACTTCCACCAGGGCCGTGTTCCACCGGGCCATTCCGCCGTTCCAGAGCCCGGGGTGTTCCAGCGCTTTGATGTCCCGGCCCCCTTTGGATTTTACGGAGATGAGGACCGCATCCGGGTCCGTGAACCGGTTGAGGTCAAACCGCCCCCCCCGCCAGTCCCTGATGCCGCACACGAGGTCCACGGGGTTGAAGTGGGTGGCCGATTTCAGGATGGTTTCCCCGTCATCGGCGTGGGGATCGATCTGCCCTTTTTCAACGATCTGCGGCGCGCGATCCCCTCGCGCCCCCTTCAGCCAGAAAGGCCCGCCGCCGGGTTCGCCCATGCTTTCCACCATGCCGCAGACCCGCAGGGGCCGATCCAACGCGTCCAGGAGAAACGCTCTCTTTTCGTCGTTGGGCAACGTCTCGAACGACGACGGAACAGGCATGGCGAGTTCTTTCCAAAGAAACGTGACGGCCTCAGTCGGAAGCGTCTCATTAACGTTTTCGGAATGCAGGCCCTTCATAAATGAAAAGATCCGATCCTGGAGCCGCAGCATATAGCCCGCCAGGACTTTTTTCCATTTGACGGTTTCGGGTTTGAGCCTGTCGGGGGCCACGTTGTCGATATTTTTGATGAAGATCATGTCTTCATCCCGGCTGTTGAGGACGGCCAGGAGGGCGCCGTGGCCTCCGGGTCGAAACAGGAGCCTGCCGTCCGGGGTCCTGAACGGCCTGTTGTCCGGATCTACGGCGATCGTGTCGGTGGCGGGCGGCTGAACCGAGAATTCAACATCGAAAGATACGCCCAGCATGCGTTCATAGCGCCCCCGTTCCCGCGCCAACAGGTCTTCGAATTTCCTTCGGTGGGCGTTGGAAACCGTGCAGTTGAGCCTGCACCGGCCCTGCCCCGACGATGCGTAGGACGCGGCCTCCACCAGGTGTTCCTCAAAGGGCGTCCGGTTCCCGTCGGGGTAGGCGTGAAATTTGATGAGACCTTTGGGCAGCGCCGCGCAATCCATCTCATGGGGGTCCAGCAGGCAGTGGAGGACCTCATGGAAACGACCGCCTTCAAGCGCTTTGCCAAGGTCCTTTCCCCCGGCGGAAAGATGCGATGCCAGGTCGTCGAAAAAAGCGAATTTGTCGATAGATCCCATGAAGTCCAGAAGGGCCCGCGCGTCCTTCCGCCCGGCCTTCGCCATCGATTCGGCGCCGGCGAGATCGATTTCCTCACCGCTGTTGAAAAAGCCGAGGAGGTCCCGAAACATACGGGATGCCGCCCCCGAGGCGGGTACGAACTTGAGGCAACCGCGTGCCGGGGGATGGTGGTCATACCGTTCGATGAGGCGGTGTTGCTCCGGCTCCGGGATCGAGCGTATCCCGTCCCCGATGGTGCAGGGCCGGTCCGGCCGAAAAAGAGGGGGCGGATGTCTGAAGTGGGCCAATTGCGCCGTGACCTGCTCCGGGGCCAGCCCATGCGCCTCGATCTGATCGATGTCTTTTGGCGTGAACCCGTTCCGAGCCATTTTTTCCTTTCCCGATACCGTCGTCCGGTGATCTGCCTCGTGCGCCGGCGGCCCTACCCGGGACCGGCACATTGTCTTGACATTCATTTTCACACCGTGTTCCCGCGACCTGTCAACAAAAAAATGGGGAACAGGGGATGCGGTCGCCGGTCCGGCGGACAGATTTTTATAGAAATTCATAAAAAGGTAATTATAATACCCTGATAGGATTTTATAGTTAACGGAGGCGTTTCTAAATTGAATCCATTTTACAAGAACCTTGCCTTATGGCTTGTGATCAGCCTGATGATGGTGATGCTGTTTCAGATTTTCAAACAGCCGGAACGGGGCAGCCTTTCCATCAGCTACAGCGATTTTCTGAGCATGGTTGAGAACGACGGCATCAACGAGGTTATGATCCAGGGCGATCATATTACCGGCCTGTCAGGCCAGGGACCTTTCAAGACCTATGCGCCCAAAGACCCCGAGATGATCACGCTCATGCGGAGCAAAGGGGTCAAAATAAGCGCCAAACCGGAAGAGGATTCCTCGTGGTTTCAAGTGCTTCTGTCCTGGGTGCCCATGCTCCTGCTGATCGGCGTATGGATATTTTTCATGCGTCAGATGCAGATGGGGGGCGGCAAGGCGCTCTCCTTCGGCAAAAGCCGCGCCAGGCTGATGAGCGAATCCCAGGAGAAAGTGACCTTCGAGGACGTGGCGGGCATTGAAGAAGCCAAGGAGGAACTGGAGGAAATCGTCGAGTTCCTTCAGGACCCCAAAAAGTTCACCCGCCTGGGCGGCCGCATTCCCAAAGGCGTCCTGCTGTTGGGATCACCCGGTACCGGCAAGACGCTGCTGGCAAGGGCTATCGCGGGCGAAGCGGGCGTTCCCTTTTTCAGCATCAGCGGGTCCGACTTCGTGGAGATGTTTGTGGGCGTCGGCGCTTCACGCGTGAGAGACCTGTTTATCCAGGGGAAAAAGGGGACATGACGAGCGCGAACAGACCCTGAACCAATTGCTGGTGGAAATGGACGGTTTCGAATCCAACGAGGGCGTCATTCTCATCTCCGCCACCAACCGGCCGGATGTGCTGGACCCCGCCCTGTTGCGGCCGGGCCGTTTCGATCGTCAAGTGGTGGTCCCGCTTCCGGACATTGGCGGTCGGGAAGGTATCTTGAAGGTCCACCTGAGAAAGAAACTGGTGGCGAATAACGTGGACCTGAAGGTCCTGGCGCGCGGGACCCCCGGTTTCACCGGCGCGGATATCGAGAACATGGTCAACGAGGCGGCCCTCATGGCGGCCAGAAGAGGCAAGGACCGGGTGGAGATGGTCGACTTCGAAGACGCCAAGGACAAGGTCCTGATGGGCGTCGAACGAAAGAGCATGATTATCAACGACGAGGAAAAGAAAATTACCGCCTATCACGAATCCGGCCACACATTGGTGGCGAGGCTGCTTCCCGATACCGATCCGATCCACAAGGTGACGATCATCCCCAGGGGAATGGCCCTGGGGTTGACGCAGCAGCTGCCCGTGGATGAAAGGCACACCTACCCGAAGGAATATCTCCTCAACAATATTTCCATATTGATGGGCGGCCGGGCCGCCGAAGAGATCGTATTGAAAGAGAAGACCACCGGCGCGGGCAGCGATATCGAACGGGCCACGGAACTGGCCCGGAAGATGGTATGCGAATACGGCATGAGCGATGAGATGGG
>JAFDKD010000533.1 GCA_019307165.1 Deltaproteobacteria bacterium
AATGGTTCGCAAATAGGGATAGTTGATCCTTTCGGGCACGGGTGAGGCATCTTCGGCCAAATGCCGGAGTTTCTCTGGAATTTCGGGAGAGGCGCTGCGGCGTACATCGTCGGGCGAAAACCGGTAGGGATTGAATCCGTTGGCCGCCACGCCGCCGTCCCACAGATACCGGTAGTGATCGTCCTCCAGCATGGGGGTGGAAACAAACATGGGCATCCGCATGGCAAGCCCCAGCGCGATGACCCCGAGGGCCGTTCTCCTGTCAAAACGATAGCGACTGAATGAAACCACCGCCAGGAGGTGGATGATCCCTGCGGCCATCATGCCCCCCACGAGCCATAGGATCGGTTTCAGTTGATCCTGGATCTCGTAGCCGAAACCCCGGGACAGGAGCGCAAGGAAACACATGAGGAACACCAGGACGACACCGGCAGCCCATCCTTTGAGAGGCGGGGGATACTTATGGTTTCGAGGATTACAATCTACAGGTCCATCCACTCAGTTCTCCGGCCAGGGGATCTCGCCTATGGCCATGCGACACAGGTCCGTGATAAAAATTTTGGGAAGACCCAGTTGTGAGGTGGGTCGCTTCAATACGGCGTTGCATATGGGACAGATGGTGATCATGGCATCCGCGCCGCTGTCTATGGCGTCCCTGACGTTCTTTACCTGAATATCAACGGCCAGTTTTTTGTTGCTGAAGACAATGGGTCCTGTGCAGCAAAGGGCATTTATCCCCTCATAGTGCCTTTGGGGGCGTTCTACGCCGACAAGCTGAAAAATTTCGTCCAGCCAGGTTTCCTGTTCATGCAGCCATCGGGTGGCGCAATTCGCCTGGAACGCGACCTTTTTACCCAGCTTGGTGATGCTGTCCGAGTGATCCTTGAGATAGTCGCGCAGATACTCGAACAGGTGCGTGTATTTGAAAGGAACGGGGACACCCAGTTCCGCGGCCTTCAGGTGAGCAAGCGTATACCCTTCATTGTGGATGTACACAATATCCTTGCCCAGGCTCGCCAGCCTGTCGATTACTTTCCGGGCGTATCTCTCGGAAAAGCTCTCCGCCCCCATATGAACGGCGCCCACCAGGGAAAAGTACTGCATCCCCCTGACCACGGTCATGCCTTTGAACAATGCGCTTTCGAGCGTGCCCTCGGGAAACTGGCTGAACTCGAAGGAATCGAATGACAGGACGGGCTTTTCCGGGTCACCCGGTATCAGCTCCGCGGGTTTCCCCTCTTCTTCAAGGCCTTTGGTCATCATATCAATAAAAGGTTTGGCGGTCACCACGATGGGGCAGGTCCCCACCTTTTCCTGCATCTTGAAAATAAGGTTCGATGGATCGGCGCCTGTGGGACAGTAGTCATTACAGGAAATACAGGTGATACACGAGTTCAGAATGTCGGCCTCTTTGCCGTCCATGAGCAGTTTCAGCTCCGTTACCGCCCTGTCTTTGTCGTAATCCACATAACGACAGTTCACCAGGCAATCACCGCATAAATCGCATTTTGAAGCGTCCCACATGTTGTGCCCCCTTTCCTTCTGACTTTTTGGTATCAGTCAAGTTTCTGAGGAATCTTGTGCCGTTCGACGTGACAATTTGTTTCCGGCCTTGTCAAATAATACTGCCTTTTTGATTCATGCGCAAGAATGATCCGGGCGATGATAGAAATACGGAAGGCAGAGGTCGGAACTCGGAGATAGCGGAAGGCAGATATCGGACAAAAAACGTATTGCATTCCTAATAAAATATAATTAAAATAGTATTACAGTCCGATTGAAATGGTCATTTTAACAGAACCCAATACACTTGAAAACATCCTCGATGGGCATGAAAAGCCCGAAAAAATCTATCTCAGCAATCCGAACCAGGAACGAAGCACAAAGAACCAGAGGCCGGAAATCGGAGGTCAGAGATCAGCTGCTCAACCCTTATCTGTCGACTCTAGTCTCTCGTCCCTAGACTTTAGACTATTAACCAATCACAAACGATGAGGATGAAACCCATGAGACAACTTCCCCCCCGCATGCAAGACCAGCTGTACCACGACATGATCCTGCCCGAAGAGACATTGAAAATCAGAAAAAATGTCAGGGACTTTGCCGTGCGCGTGATCGCGCCGCGTGCCACTGAAATCGCACACACCGAGGAAAGCAAGGAAAGCTTTCCATGGGATGTGTTCCGTCAAATGGCTGAAGAGGATCTGTTCAAGATCCCCTTCCCTGCCGAGGTAGGCGGCCTGGGTCTGAGCTATCCCTGCTGTGCCACCGTGGTGACCGTGGAAGAACTGGCCTATTTCTCCAACAGCGTTGCCGCCATCTATGACGTTCACTGCATCCTGGCAGGCCACGCCCTTGAATACGGGTCCGATTATATTCGGGACAACTACCTCCGGCCCATGACCAAGGCAGAGAAGATCGGTTGCTTTGCGACCACCGAGCCCATGGCCAGCTCAGATCTTTCCGCACGTTCCGTGCAGACCCGTGCGGAACTCAAGGGAGACAAATTTATCGTCTCCGGGCAGAAGCGGTTTATCACCAATGCGTGCGTGGCCGATTTTGTCACCGCACTTGTGAATGTGGAGGGCCGGTTGTGCATGCTGGTCATTGACCTGAAGTCCAAGGGATGCAGCGTGGGCGATCCGGACAAGAAGCTGGGCAACAAGGGCCAGCTCACGTCCGACATCTATTTTGAAAACGTGGAGGTGCCGGAGGAGAACCTGATTCAGAACATGGGCAACGGCCTGCACACGGCCCTGGGTACGTTGACCTACGGCCGCGTAGGCATCGGGGCCAGCGGGGTGGGCATGGCCCAGTCCGCCTTTGACGAAGCGGTCGCCTACATGAAGCAGAGGACCGCGTTCGGGAAAAAAATCGCCCAATACCAGTACTGGCAGTTCAAGATGGCGGAACGGGCCATAGAGATCGAAAACGCCCGCAACCTCTATTCCAAGGCCGCCCTTCGCATGGACCAAGGCGTGGAATTTCCCGAACCCGAGGCAGCCGGCGCCAAATTTTACGGCACCCGGTTGGCCGGCGACATGGCCCGCGACGCCATCCAGGTTTTCGGCGGTTACGGGTATATGAGGGAACTCGCTCATGACAAGTCCCATTACAAGGTCATGGAGATCTTCCAAGACTTCAAGATCGCTGAGATCTACGAAGGCACCAACGAGATCCAGCGCATGATTTTAGCCCGGACGATTTTCGGGAGAGACGTTGCCGGATGACGGAGGACGGCGGTTGGTTGTCAGTCAATTGTACGTCTCTGGAAATAAGGCCCTTGGATCCGTATCCCGGCAGCGTTTTGGCCAAAAATGTGGGAATAAATATGGGGATAACTCAAGCGACAGACGGATAGAAACAGTGTATTTAAGACATCGTTCATTTATGATACTCTCTTACAGCAGAATAGAGGATTCATAATGGCTCACGACGAC
>JAFDKD010000534.1 GCA_019307165.1 Deltaproteobacteria bacterium
TTAATTATAATATTAGGGGCGTTCTCGACTTTTCCAACCTCAGGATTTTTATTTCCGTTATCCGCGCAGGCTCTCCAGGAGCCGGTTACAGAGCAGAAGAAACGGTTCACCATTTCTTGTCCTGGGCCGGGGTAGGTCGATCCGGATGTCATCACGAACCCGTCCCGGATCTTTGTCCAGTATCAGAACCCGGTCGGCCAGGGTCACTGCCTCGTTGACGTCGTGGGTGACAAACAGGATGGTGTGGGACAGCCGGTCCATGAGCGACAGGAGCAGGGTCTGCATCTCCTCCCGGGTCTGGGCATCCAGGGCCGCGAACGGTTCGTCCATGAGAAGGACCTCGGGCTGAAGAATCAGCACCCGCGCCAGGGCCACCCGCTGCTTCATTCCTCCGGAAATCTCCCGCGGCAGGTAGTTTCGAAATTCGCTGAGCCCGACCAGGGACAGAAACCGTTCGACGTCCTCCCGGATCCGTCCCTTGTTCCATTTTTTTCCGCGCAGGCCGAAGGCGATGTTCTCCGCAACGGTGAGCCATGGAAAGAGCGCGTCTTCCTGGAATACGACGCATCGATCCGGACCGGGTCCGAGGATCGGACGGCCGTTGAGCCGTACCTGCCCGGAGCTGGGGGCAATGAAACCGGACAGGATTTTGAGAAGCGTGGACTTACCGCAGCCGCTGCGACCGAAGATGCAAAGGAGTTCCCCCCGGTGGGCATCGAAACTGAGCCGATCGATGACGTTCAGGTACGATCCCTCGGTTCGGAAAACTTTTCGCAGGTTTCGGACTTCAAGAACGCACTTTTTAATTGCAGGGGATCTGTCGGCAACGACGGCGAGTTTTCGGGTCATGCCATTCTCCGGGCGCTTTTGAAAAAGAGTTTCATCGTCTGATGAAGTCCCAGGTCGCACATCCTGCCGATAACGGCAATCAGGATGATACCGACGATAATGATGTCGATCCGGCCGAGCATCCGGGCATCCATGATCACCGCCCCGAGCCCGTTGGGCACTCCGGTCATTTCCCCGAGTACCAGGTAGGCCCAGGCAATACCCATTCCCAGCCGAAGACCGGTGATGATGTGGGGCATGGCCCCGGGCAACAGAATCGCAAAGGCCCCCCGAATCCGGGTCACCCCCATCATGGCTCCGGCCTGATACAGAAGCGGATCGATCTGACGAGCCCCGGCAGCGGCGTTTAAATAGATCGGGAAAAAAGCGGCCAGGGCTACCAGAAAAATTGTGGCTTTCATGCCGATGCCGAACCAGATCAGGGCCAGGGGGAGCCAGGTAATCCCCGGCACCGCCCGAAGCGCGTTGATGCTCGTGCTTACCAGCTGGTTGACCGCCGTCATCCGGCCTGAAATCACGCCCAGGGGAATTCCCAGAAAAACCGCCAGGGCAAACCCAAGAAAGACCCGGGCGAGGCTGGCGCCCAGATCGCCCACAAACCGGCCGGCGTATGGCGCAGAACCGGGAGTTCCGAAGATATAGCTGTACCCCGCCTGTCCGATCTCCACCGGGTGGGGGAGCAGGTACCCGGGAACCATACCGGTCTCGCTAACCGCAAACCAGCCCGCCAGCAGCGCCGCCGGAAGAATCCACGGCAGCAACGGGCTGATCTTCCTTGT
The DNA here is from genome assembly GCA_019307165.1 of Deltaproteobacteria bacterium. GTDB lineage: Bacteria > Desulfobacterota > DSM-4660 > Desulfatiglandales > Desulfatiglandaceae > JAFDKD01. Next base: position 1,629 of record JAFDKD010000534.1, read on the forward strand.
CGGGTTCAAAGGGGTATCCATGGCCATATCTACCGTATGTTACGGAGTCATCTTTTTGCGGACCCGGCGGACAAAGGACAGATCGAAAAGCCGGTCGTAATCGGGCTGACGCGCGATGACGCCCAGCGCCTGCATCCGTTTTCCCAGGCCACGGGTTCGTTTAACAAAGTCCGGGTCTATCCACCAGGCCAGTTCCATGTTCGGTGCGGCTTGCTGGAGAATTCTCAGGGGGGTCCCAAAGTTCGATGCCCGCCTGAGCCATTTCTCCGGATGATCTTTTAGGTTCTCGGTCGCCCGGGCATGGGCCAGGACTAACTCATAGACGAGTTGCGGATTCTCTTCGATGGTCTTTCGCCGAACCAGCATTCCGGCGTTGATGGTTCCGATTGACTCGTCGTAGTAAGGGTAGGAAAGGATATGTCCGTAGCCCTTTGCCACCGCCAGCGTGGGAAAAGGTTCGCCGGAAAGAAACGCGTCGATACCGCCCCGAGCCAAGGCCAGGCCCATATCGAAAAAATCGACCCGCATCAGGAGGACGTCCCGGGTCGGGGAAATGCCATTTCGCGCGAGGGTCTCCCGGAGCAGGATCTCATGCATGGTTCCGGGTACATATCCGATTTTCTTTCCCTTCAGATCAGCCACGTGCTTGACCGGCCCGTCCTTTTTTACCACCAGGGCCGAGCATTTATTGCACAGGGCCGCCACGAGGACCACGGGCTGCCCATTGGCGGCGGAATGGATGGCATGGGCCAGGGTGGTCCCGCACATCTCCAGGCTTCCGGCCAGCAGGGCGGTCTTCTGATCCGCCGGATTGGTAAACGCAAAGACCCGACTGCTGAATTCCGGGGGGAGAAACGTCTCATAAAAAAAGGGTTGGATGGTCTGGGCGGTTTTCCAGGTTCCCACCCGGATTTCTCTTGCCGAGAGCCCCGGGGACAATAGGAGTAAAACAATCAAGACCGATGAAACCCAGAGGCTCGGGATGATTTTCTTGCGGGGCATGCTTATCTCCTTTCAGCCCGAAAGCTGCACCCGGAACAGATGGACGATGTCAGAGGTTTCCGGCCGATGCGTTCATTTCCGGGCCGGGGATCACCCGGCCACCTGCCGGATGTTCGGGTCCGTTGGTCCATAGCAGTTGGAGGGAAGGTCAGGGTCCCAGTTCATCTCCCGAAAGAGCTGCCGGCAGTCTTCGATGCTCCGGCCCCTTCCCTTGCCCGTATCAGCCGCGCCGTCCCGTGGGCTCGACCCGACCTCGGGGAAAAAGAGATTGGCGCCGGCCATCAGGGAAGCGCTGTGGGGTTCGTGGGTGCAGTGGGCCCGGGGGACATCTCCCATCACCAGCCGACTGACGGCCACCATTTTGGCCATTTCCAGTTCGCTGATCATGCCGTAGGGTTCCATGGGGGACCCCGGAAAATTGATTCGCCGCATCACGCCGCTGTAGGTTGCGCCGTATTGGGAGGCCAGAAACATAAGCTCGACGATCTCCTCGTGGCTGTGCTCCGGGCCGACCGGCTCGATGCAGTTGGCCCAGCCCAGTCCCACATCCCTGAAGACCTGGATCGTCCGAATCCGTTTTTCGACCTTGAACGGCGTGTCCCGACCCTCCCCCAGACGAACCGCATGATACGCCCCAATGAATCCGGCGTCGAGAAGCATTTCACCTTCCCGGTGGGAGATATCCCGGGTGTTGGCCACGAGGGGAACCGAAACTTCCCGTCGGAGCAGAGTTCCGACTTCAAGAAGCCGCTCGAAAGGGTACGTTCCGGTGGTCATCAGATTCAGAGCGTCGGCGTTCTTTTTTTCC
>JAFDKD010000535.1 GCA_019307165.1 Deltaproteobacteria bacterium
ACCCGCTTGTCACGCCTTCCGTCCCATGGCCACACGGTAGCGGCCCGAGTAGTCGCGAATCCTCAGACTGCTCGCGTATCCTTTCATATCGTCCATCAATCGAAGTGCCTTTTCCGTGTGTGAAGGGGCCATTTCCACCATCAACCAGCCGTCCTGACGGATGTAGGGCAAGGCCTCCCGGATGATCCTTTCCACATAATAAAACCCTTTTTCGCCGGCCAGGAGGGCCGATTCCGGTTCAAAATCCCGCACCTCCGGGGGGAGGTCCGGAAATTCCTCCCCGGCCACGTACGGGGGATTCGAGACAATAAGATGGAACGGCCCGTCCGCTTCTTCCAATGCTTCCCAAAGGTCTCCGCACCGCAAGATCAGGCGGTCCAGAACACCGTGATTCGTTGCGTTCAGGCGGGCCACTTGGAGGGAGTCGCCCGATATGTCTGTAGCCACGATCCGGGCCGATGGGAGTTCATGGGCCAGCGTTACGGCGATCGGGCCGGCGCCCGTCCCGAGATCCAGGATTTCAGTGCGCTCGACGGGGGGCGAATGCGGTCCCCCTGCGAGTTCAAGTGCCTTTTCCACCAGCAGTTCCGTTTCCGGCCTGGGGATTAAAACCCGCCGGTCCACCGCGAAATCCAGCGACCAGAATTCCTGGTGGCCGGTAATGTACTGCAGCGGCTCCCGGGAGACACGGCGTCTGATAAGCGTCCGGTATCCTGAAATTTCCTTTTCGGTCAGGGGTTGGTCGAAATTGAGATAGAGGTCCACACGGTCGGTGCCCAGCAGAAAAGCCAGCAGGACCTCCGCGTCCAGACGGGGATTGTCGATGCCTTTTTTCCCCAGGTAGGGAGACGTGACCCTCAACAGGTCTTGTATGGTCCAGTTTTCGGGCAAGAAATCATTATCTCGAGCTTTGCTTGAGCGCCTGCGTCTGGAAATGGGTAATCAGCGGGTCGATAACCGTATCCAGATTTCCCGCCAGGAAATCCTCAAGACGATACAGCGTCAGCCCGATTCTGTGTTCCGTTACCCGGCCCTGGGGGAAGTTGTAGGTCCGTATCCGCTCGCTCCTGTCGCCGGATCCTACCATGGACCTGCGGTCCTCGGACATTTTTGCGTGCTGCTCGGCCTGCTCCAGGTCCAGGAGGCGGGACCTGAGGACCTTCATGGCCTTGGCCTTGTTTTTGTGCTGGGATTTTTCGTCCTGGCATGTGACCACGAGTCCGGTCGGGAGGTGGGTAATGCGGACGGCGGAGTCCGTTGTGTTGACGTGCTGGCCGCCGCAACCTGATGAACGGTAGACATCGATTCGAAGGTCTTCCGGCACAACGTCCACGTCGATTTCCTCAGCCTCGGGCAGGACCGCAACGGTTACGGCGGAGGTATGTATCCGGCCCTGGGCCTCTGTCTCGGGCACTCTTTGAACGCGATGCACGCCGCTTTCGTACTTCAGTCGACTGTATACCATGCGGCCTTCCATGAGCATAATAATCTCTTTAACTCCGCCTATGCCCGTCACGTTTTGACTCAGGATCTCTGTTTTCCACCCTTTCAGTTCGGCGTAGCGGCTGTACATCCTGAACAAATCGGCGGCGAAAAGAGCGGCTTCGTCTCCGCCGGTCCCCGCCCTGATTTCCAGGAGGATATTTTTTTCGTCATTGGAATCTTTGGGAAGGAGAAGTATTTTGAGACGGTCTTCCAGCTCCAGGGTCTTGCTTCGCAGCGCCTCGATTTCCTCCCGGGCGAGCTGTTTCATTTCGGGATCCGGATCGTCCAGGAGTGATTGATTGCTCTCGATTTCTTCCTGAATGGACTGAAATTCACGAAAGGTGAGCAAAATGGGCGTGAGCCGGCTATGCTCTTTGAGATATTTCGTGTAAATTTTTCGGTCTCTTATAATCTCGGGTCGACCCAATTCAGCCTCAAGCTCATCATAGCGTGTTTCAATGTCTTTGATGTTTCCAATCATAAACAAAACCTCAGATGGAACTTCGTAGGGTTCAAAGGTTCAGGGTTCAAGGTTGGGTGTTGCTTTGCAGTCTCCCCCTTTGTGAAGGGGGGTTGGGGGGGATTTATAACCGCCTGAAAATCCCCCTTCCTCCTCCGCAGTACCTGCTATGGAGGACGGGAAATCCCCCTTTTCAAAGAGGGACTTAAATAACCCTATGGTTATTGCCGTTTTCATGAAATTCTTTCGATGGGCAAGGCCTCATCCGTCTTCGCCTTTGGGCTACGCCGCGACACACAAGGATTTTCGCCGAGGCGTACGAAAAAGGCCAAGGGCACAGGGCTTAAGGCTCAGGGAAAATTCCTATTTTTCTTCAAGCCGGATAGATTCGTCGCCCATGCGCCATGCACCATGCGCCCTATATTTATGTCGCAGTCCCGCCTCGCGAGAGGAGGGAGGCGTACTCATCGGAAAAAGGGCCATTTCTGGAAGGAAACTATCTAAGTGACGCCCGGTTTCAGATCAAGGCGGGTTTTTGAGATCGACAGATATCCAACGGTTTTCATGGGGGTTTCCCGGGTGGTGACGCAATGGCTACGGCAGAACGGAAAACAGAAAAACGACTGCCCGACGCCGCTTAGGAGGTCGCTTTTCCCGTCGCACTCGCTTCATTGTATTTGGCATATTTGCGTTTGAATCGCTCCACGCGGCCCGCCGAATCCACGAGTTTCTGTTTGCCCGTGAAAAAGGGGTGGCATTTCGAGCAAATTTCCACGTTTATTTCCTTTACCGTGGATCCAACTTCAAATTCATTGCCGCAGGCGCATGACACCTTGGCATTGTGGTATTCGGGGTGAATGCCGTTTTTCATGTTACTCTCCTTATCGATTCAGAGCTAGTTGCTCATTGAAGCCAGAAAATCATTATTGTCGCTTGTACCCTTAATTTTTTCAAGTAAAAATTCCATGCTGTCCACCGGAGTGAGCGGGGCAAGCAGTTTTCGCAGGATCCAGATGCGGTTGAGATCCGCCGGGTCCAACAGGAGTTCTTCCTTGCGGGTGCCGGAACGATTGATGTCAAAGGAAGGAAATACCCGGCGGTCGCTCAATTTTCGATCCAGGTGTATTTCCATATTACCGGTGCCTTTGAACTCTTCAAAAATCACCTCGTCCATTCGGCTCCCCGTTTCTATCAAAGCCGTGGCAATGATGGTCAGACTGCCGCCTTCTTCAATATTGCGCGCGGCCCCAAAAAAACGTTTGGGCTTGTGGAGCGCATTGGAGTCCACCCCGCCCGAGAGTATCTTGCCGCTTGGAGGGACCACGGTGTTGTAGGCCCTGGCCAGGCGCGTAATACTGTCCAGCAGGATAAGGACGTTCAGTTTGTGCTCAACCAGGCGCTTCGCTTTTTCAATGACCATCTCCGCCACCTGCACATGCCTCTGCGCAGGCTCGTCGAATGTGGAACTGATCACTTCCGCGTCCACCGATCG
>JAFDKD010000536.1 GCA_019307165.1 Deltaproteobacteria bacterium
GCGGGGGGTTTTTTTCAGCATTCCTACTTCAAAAAGAAAGTCAACGAGGCGTTTCAACATGCCCCATGAATAGGGTCCTGCCGCCGGAAAGTCAAGCATGATTTGCCTTATTCCATCTGCAAAACCCCCGTGCAGCAGCGGGGGTCAGAGTTTTCCGGCTGTGCCATACCGGAAATGCGGACGAGAGTCTAGAGTCTAGAGAATCGCGACTAAAGTCGCTCCTACACCGAAGGTGTTACATAATCGCATTACCCTGTAGGAGCGGTTTTAACCGCGATATAAACTTATAAGTGAGCTAAAGTGGTGGAGGAGCTTCGCTCATCCATAAATCTTCAATAACTCAATGTTCAATATTCAATGTATAGGGGGCGGCCTCAAAGCCGGGCGTGCCGCGGCGTAGTCCCGCTATCAGCGGGACGAAGCCGGGTCCATAGGACCCGCGGGTCCTATGGACCCGGATCTTTACTTATGCTTAGGCAGTGTGTAACATTAAATGGTTTCCATCTGGAAACGACGTAGCGCCCAAATTTCGTTTATGGATGGGCACGAACTGGAATTATATATAACGACCTAAATCCTTGCGCATACATACACAGCGGTTTACAGGATACAGTCTTTCAAAATAGCTCTATCGCCGGCGATCTTAACAAGCGATTCGCAATTTGTTGTGACGCTGCTATCCGGACCGCGTCCTGAAGACCCGGGCGGAGCCGATCGCGCGGGTCGATGAGGATATCCAAGCCCTGTCCGATGCCATGGTCCAAACCATGTACGCTGCGCCGGGCATCGGTCTCGCGGCCAATCAGGTGGGGGTCCCGAGGCGCCTGATCGTTTTTAACAGGACCCCGGGCGAAGATCGGAAAACCACATTCGCCTTGATCAATCCGGAAATCGTATGGAGTGAAGGGGAAATCGTTTTTGAGGAAGCGTGCCTCAGTGTCCTCGATTTTGTCGCTGACGTAACCCGCTGTTCCCACGTCCTGGTCCGGGGTGTGGACCTTGATGAAAAACCCGTGGAAATAGAGGCCGAAGGGCTTTTGGCCATATGCCTTCAGCACGAGATCGATCACCTGAACGGCACCCTGTTCATCGATCGGATCAGCAGCCTGAAACGGGCGATGTACAAAAGGCGGTTGAAAAAGAAAATGAAAAACAAGGATGCATGACGGCGCCTGATATGACGTATTTTCCTGAAAAACCCAGCATTGTTTTCATGGGGACCCCTGACTTTGCCGTACCCGCTCTCGAAGCGCTTTTATCGGAAGGTCATTCGGTTCTCGGGGTCGTGACTCAACCGGACAGACCCAAGGGAAGGGGGCGAAAGCTTACCCCGTCTCCGGTCAAGGTGACGGCCTTGACTGCGCGTGTGCCCGTATGGCAGCCGGAGAAGGCTTCGGACCCCGCCTTTATTGAGCGAATCCGGGAGCAAGCGCCCGACATTCTCGTTGTGGTGGCCTTCGGCCAGATTCTCAGTAGGGCGCTTCTTGACGTGCCAAGTTGGGGCGGCGTCAATATCCATGCCTCCCTGCTTCCCAAATACCGGGGGGCGGCGCCCATCCACTGGGCTGTCCTTAACAATGAAACCGTAACCGGCCTGACCGCCATGCGAATGGTGGAAGGTCTGGATGCGGGCCCCGTCCTTCTCCAGGAAGAGGTGGCCATCCGCCCCGACGAGACCGTGGGCCTGCTGCACGACCGCTTGGCCCGACTGGCCGGGCCTTTTCTTCTCCGGACCCTGGATGGTTTGGCCCAGGGGCGGCTTTCGGAAAAACCCCAGGATGCGACGGCGGCCACCTACGCGAAGAAGATCGATCGTCGCATGGGCCGGATTGAATGGCAGCGCCCGGCGGATCGGATATCCGCGTTGATCAGGGCCTTGGATCCCTGGCCGGGAGCCGGCACTACCTTTAAGGGAAAGGAAATCAAGTTGTTCGCGAGCAGCGTGGAAAGCGCGGCCCCGGTCAATCCGGTCCCCGGGAGGATTTCGGCCATCAGGGACGGCGCGCTTTGGGTCGAAACGGGTGAGGGCGCCGTTCTCCTGCGGGCGCTTCAGGTGGCCGGAAAAAAGCGGCTGGATGCCGTCGATTTTCTCAGGGGGTTTCCATTGGTCGAAGGGGATTTGCTGGGGAGTTAATGGTGAAACGCACTTCCCAAAGCAACGAATCGGTCACGGCGTCTCGGCCCGTCGGCCTTTCAGACATTGAAAGGACCGGCCCCGAAGAGGGCTTCGATGACGCGTATCTACCCAGTAAGGGGACCTTCATCGTCCTGCTGCTGATTTCCTGCCTGGTTCTGGTGGCCCTCGCCTTCGTTCTGTGGTGGGTCCCTTACAAGGGATTGTCCAATATCCACCGCGGCCTCCCCTTGGGGCTTGCCATCGTGTTCGGCGCATTCGTGCTGTTCGGTCTGGGCGGGGCCTTGACGCTGGTTTTCACCATCGTCCGGGGGAAAAACCTGTTTTTCAATCGCCGCATCCGGGGCGTTGTTATTCGGGTGCTCTTTCCATTGCTCGTAGCCATAGGCAAGATCGTAGGCATCGGCAAAGATCGGGTCCAGCGGTCTTTCGTGGCCATCAACAACCAGCTGGTCCTGGCTGAGACCAAGCACGTAGCGCCGGATAAGCTGCTGATCCTGCTCCCTCACTGCCTGCAGTATCACGACTGCGCGGTTCGCATTACCGGCAATGTGGCCAACTGCCAGGCTTGCGGAAGATGCAAAATTAAGGATCTGGCTGCCTTGTCCGACCGATTCGGCGTGCCCGTAGCCGTGGCCACGGGAGGAACCCTTGCCCGCAGGATCGTGGTTGAAAAGAAGCCGGAGGTGATTATCGGCGTGGCCTGCGAAAGAGACCTGACCAGCGGAATTCAGGATTCCTATCCCATTCCCGTATACGGCATACTGAATCGGAGGCCGTTCGGTCCCTGTTACGATACGGACGTGGACTTGGCACTGGTGGAGAAGGGAATACTCACCTTTTTGGAATGTGAATCCAGTGATACCGAGAGATCTGGCGCTTGCGGCCCTGAATAGCGTTGAAAACGCCTCTGTTTTTCCACGGCAATTCCTCGAAAATGCCTTTCGGAAGCATTCGGAATTGAATTGGCGGGATCGCGCGTTCACCCAGCATCTGGTCCAGGGGGTCCTGCGCTGGAAGCTTCGGCTCGACTGGATCGTCGGGCAGTCGGTCCGCTTTCCCTTCAGCAAAATCGATCCCGTCATTTTGAATATACTGCGAATTGCCATTTACCAGCTCTTTTTCATGGATCGCGTGCCGCAATCCGCGGCGGTCAATGAGGCGGTAAAACAGGCGGGCAAAAGCGGACGGCCCCACCTGACCCGGTTTGTGAACGGCATCCTGCGGGAGATCTGCCGACGGAAAAACCGGTATGACCAACCGAATCCGGAAGGGGACCGGGCGCAATGGATGTCGGTTGTCTATTCCTACCCCATGTGGTTGGTGAAAAAATGGGTGGCGGAAATGGGAGCGGATTCGACGGAAGATCTTCTCGAAGCGGGAAATCGGATACCGGACCTGGTGGTTCGCACAAACACCGTGAAAACGGATCGGGCCGGCCTTATCGGATGCCTGGAACGGGAAGGACTGACCTGCCGGCCTACCGCCTACGCCCCCTTAGGCGTGCGGGTGACCGGGCTTAAAACGCCGCTTGCCGAACTCTCTGCTTTCAGGGCGGGACTGTTTCAGGTCCAGGGCGAGGCGGCCCAGATCTGCAGCCGGCTTGTCGGTCCCGGGCCAGGGGAACATGTCCTGGAGGTGTGCGCGGGTCTTGGGGGCAAGTCCACCCATATGGCTGCGATGATGAAGGACAGGGGCCGGGTGGTGGCCCTTGACAGAATGCAGGGCAGGCTGGTACGCCTGTCACAAACCGCAAGTCGCCTCGGCCTTTCCTGTATTCGGCCGGTTGCCGGCGATGCCCGCAGCCCT
>JAFDKD010000537.1 GCA_019307165.1 Deltaproteobacteria bacterium
ACATTTGCATATAAAGCGGCCAATTCGGCCTGTAAGGTGGTCCAGGGGACCCTGGAGGCAGCGGGAGAGCGCGGGGCCGCGGCGCAACTCCAGGACATGGGGTACGTCCCCATACGGATCACCCCCGCGGGTCGGCGTCGCAAGGGGATCGACATCGATGTCCGGAAAGACCTGGCCGTGCTCTTATCCAGGACCTCCGGCAAGGATATCATGATTTTTACTCAGGACCTGTCCTCCCTGCTGGAGGCGGGGCTACCCGTGGACAGGGCCCTGACCATTTTGATTAATATCACGGAAAAAGAAAAATTGAAGACTATCGTCCAGGATGTATTGAAGACCGTCCAGGGCGGGGAATATCTCTCCGATGCGCTGGCAAAACATCCCAAAGTGTTTTCCAATTTCTACGTCAACATGGTGCGGGCCGGCGAAACCGGAGGGGTCCTGGAGTCGGTCCTTGAGCGGTTGGCCCTGTTTCTGGAAAGTTCTCAGGACCTCCTGGACTACCTCAAGTCCGCCCTGGTCTACCCGATTTTTCTGGTGATGGTGGGCGGGCTTTCCATCATCGTTCTGCTCACCTTCGTCATTCCCAAGTTTTCCGTCATTTTTGCCGATCTCGGACAGACCCTGCCGGCCTCCACACAGATGCTGCTGACCCTGAGCGCGATCGTCCGCTTGTACTGGTGGGCCGTGATCGGCCTCATCGGCGCCGGGGTCTACTTTTTGAGACGATACATGGGCACGCCCGAGGGCCGTCTGAAAATGGATCAACATAAAATGCGCATGCCCTTTGTGGGAGACCTGATTCGGAAGATCGAAGTGGCCCGCTTCGCGCGAACGCTGGGCACACTGACCCGTAGCGGCGTCCCCATCCTTGAGGCCCTGCGACTGGTCAAGGACATCATCGTCAATCAGGTCATCGCCGGGTCCCTGGACGGGATTTACCGGCGCGTCAAGGAAGGGGAAAGACTGTCGAAGCCGCTTGAAGACGCCCGTGTGTTTCCCTCCCTGGCCATTCAGATGGTGACCGTCGGCGAAGAGACGGGAAAACTGGACGAGATGCTTTTGCGGGTGGCGGATAATTACGAAAAGACGGTCAGGGCCATGATCAAGCGGCTTGTCAGTTTTCTGGAGCCGGCAATGATCCTCTTCATGGGGCTTGTTGTGGGATTCATCGTCATCTCCATGCTCATGGCCATATTCAGTATCAATGAAATGCCTTTTTAAGGAGGGTGTCATGCCTGGTAAAGAAAAAAGGAGGGAAAAGGGGTTTACCCTTATCGAGTTGCTGATCGTGATGGTTATACTGGGCCTGCTGGCCGCCCTGGTGGGACCTCGCATGTTCGGGAAGGTGGGCAAGTCCAAGCAAAACGCGGCCAAGGCCCAGATTTCCATGTTCGAGACGGCCCTGGACACCTACCGCCTGGACGTGGGGGAATACCCTGCAACGGACCATGGGCTGGAGGCATTGCGGGTGCAGCCGGATGACGCCGACAAATGGGATGGGCCCTATCTTCCCAAGGACATTCCTTTGGACCCCTGGGGAAACCCTTACGATTACGTATCGCCGGGGGAAAACGCCGAATATGAAGTCATCTCCTACGGGGCGGACGGCACGGCCGGGGGCGAAGGGGAGGACCTGGACATCGTGAATTGGACAGCTATCGGTGGATGATGCGATCGCGTTCGCAAACCGGTTTTTCTATGCTGGAAATGGTGGTGGTCCTGATCATCGTCGGAATCGTCGCCGCCGTGGTGGTGCCCAGGATGATGGGGAGCATGAGCAACACAAAGCTGAAAACCGCCACCAAGAAGATCGCCGCGACGTTGCGCTTTGCCCGGAGCACGGCGGCCTCGGAAAAAGCCACCCGGACGGTGACCTTCGATCTGGACGGCGGCAGCATGTCTCTCGAGGGCGGAAAGGCGTCTTCGGATGGCTCGTCCGGGGACGGAACAGAAAACGGCGGCGGCCGTGCCAAAACCTATGACCTGCCCGAAGAAGTGCGCCTGGAAAAAGCCGTCTGGGGAGAGGAGTTCATCGAGTCGGGGACGTTTGAAATTCATTTTTTTCCCAATGGAGGGAGCAGCGGGGGCGAACTCATTTTGGGCAACGACCGGGACAGGCGTTACGGCATCGTGGTGGACCTGATCACCGGCATGGTCCGGATCGACGATTCCCCGGAGGAGGCCGGCGGATACGGCACCAGCCGCTCCAAGGGGGGAGTGGTGGTGATCGGCCGGTAGGGAAACGGGAATGACGGATCACATTCTGCATCCGGTAACCTGGCGCAGTTGCAAGGTCTTGAACGGCCGAGGTCGTGAGCAGGGGTTTACGCTCATGGAAACCCTGGTGGCCATTTCCGTACTGTCCATCGTCATGGTGGTCATCCTTCAACTTTTTTCGGGCGGGCTCAGGGCCAGCAAAGTTTCCGATGACTATACGCGCGGCATATTTCATGCAAGAGAAATCATGGAAGAAATGCTTCTGCCCTACGAGTTTGGGGAGGGGATGCGGCAGGGGGATTTTGACGACGGGTACCGCTGGCGATCGGAGATCGTCCGGCAAACGCCCGAGACCGAGGACGAAGAGAGCCTTCCTTTCGACACCTATCTGATCACCGTGTCGGTAAGCTGGCCGACCGGCGAAAAAGAGAGGCGGTTCGAAATCAGCACCCTGCGTCTGATGGAAAAGGAAGCGGAATAAAGTGAAGGAATTTTTTGACATTCATATAATTGAAGATCGAAGCTTCTCTGCAACCTCAAAGTGAGAAATCGGTTGGGCGATACGGGCGTTTTAAAACATGCCAGGACCGGCGGGTTCACCCTGCTGGAACTCATGATTTCCCTCAGTATTACGGCCTTGATTCTGGTGGTCGTCTTCGGGTCCTTTCGCGTCGGGGTAAGGGCATGGGAAAAAGGGGAAGCAGAGGTGGAGGCGCGCCAGCGGGAGCGCATTGTCATGGAACTCATTAAACGGCAGCTGTCGTCGGCGGTGCTGAGGGAGGATACGGGGAATGAAGAGTTGCCCTATACATTTGCCATGGCGGGCGACGACGCCTCCCTTTCTTTTATATCGCACGTTCCCCTGGTGGCGTTTCACGGCTATGGCATGGTGTTTGTGCGTTACGCGGCGTTGCCGGACGATCGGGGCAGCGGAGAGCGGTTGTCTTTTTTCGAGGAAAATATCGTCCTGCTGGAAGGGGATTTCGATTCGGAGGGCTTGTCCGGCGACGACTACTTCGAACTTCTTTCCGGATTTTACAGCATCCGCTTCGAATATATGAAACGACCGGATGAAGAGACCGTCGAGGGGCAGTGGCAGGACATGTGGGACCCCGAGGATGACGAGGGCTACCCGCAGGCCGTGAAACTGACCTTGAAACGGGAGGAAGCGTCCCTGCCGCTTACGATGATCGCGCGATTGGAGCCGGAGCTGAAT
>JAFDKD010000538.1 GCA_019307165.1 Deltaproteobacteria bacterium
CACCGTATCGCTCATTTTGGGCATCGGGAGCCTCAGTTTCAGCCAAGCCAAACTGCTGGCCATTAAGGCGGGGGTCATTCTGCTTTTTTTCTGGGGCGTCGTCATTGCCCTGGTGCTGGTCATGCCTGGCGCGTTCCCCCATTGGGAGTCCGCTGCCTTTTTCAGCACATCCATGGTGGAAACACCGCCGCCCATTGATTTTTTAAGCATCTACATTCCTTCCAATCCCTTTTTTGCCCTTGCCAACAATGTGGTTCCCGCTGTAGTGCTGTTCAGCATTCTGGCGGGAATAGCCCTCATGGGCATCAAGAAAAAGACATACATGCTCGAGGTGCTGTCGGCCGCGTCCCAGGCGCTGATCAAAGTCACCGGCATCATCGTTCGGTTGACACCCATCGGGGTATTCGCCATTTCCGCATCCGCGGCCGGGACCATGACCGTTGAGCAGTTCGGACAGCTGCAGGTCTATTTTGTCGTTCACATACTGGCGGCCCTTCTCTTGACCTTTGTGGTCTTTCCCCTGATACTGACCTCGCTGACGCCGTTTCGGTACAGGGATATTTTCAGGTTTTCAAAAGATGCACTTGTCACCGGCTTTACCACCGGGAGCTCCTTTGTAGTCCTGGCGGTCATGGCCGACAGCTGCAAGCGTTTGTTTGACCATTATGACTTCAAGGAAGAGAATACGGAATCCTACATCGACGTGGTCCTGCCGGTATCATTCAATTTTCCCACCATGGGAAAAGTTCTCGCGCTTCTTTTCATTCTGTTTGCCGCATGGTTTTCGGGCATTCAGATCCCTTTGGAAAAATACCCGGGATTTGTCCTGTCCGGTTTGTTCAGCTTCTTTGCGGGGCTGGACATGGCCATCCCCTTCATGCTGGACCTGACGCGGATTCCTGCCGACATGTATCAACTCTATGTGGTCACGGGGATCGTCAATGTACGCTTCACCACCCTGCTGTCGGTGATGGGGCTGATCGTCTTCACCGTTTTGGTGACGTGTTCCATCACCGGGCTCCTGAAAATACGACCCAAACAAGCGCTCCTGTCTTTGGTGATTGCGGTCCTGGCGAGCGCGGGGGTGGTTGGGGGAAGCTCGGTGTATTTTGACCGGGCAGTAAAGAACGAGTACACCAAGGATCAGGTTATCGCCGGCATGCAGCTGATGAGCCTGCCGGTTCCCAGACGTGTATACAAATCCCCGCCAAAAGACATAACCCCTGCAGATTCGAAGCTGCCGGTCCTGGAACGAATACGCCAAACGGGCGTCATTCGCGTCGGATACCATCCCGACAACTTGCCCTTTTCCTATTTCAACAGTGCCGGTGAACTGGTGGGTCTTGACGTTGACCTGGCGCAACTCCTGGCCTTTGAACTGGACTGCCGCCTGGAATTCATTCCTTTTGATTTTGAAACCATGGACCGGCAGCTTAATGACCATAAATTCGACCTGATCATGGCCGGCGTGGCCATCACTACCACCCGACTGCAGCGGATGACCTTTTCGGCCCCCTACATGGTAGGAACACTGGCATTTATGGTTCGGGATTACCGGAGGGATGACTTTTCCACGCGTAAGGCGCTCAAAAGCCGGAAGGGGCTCAAGCTGGGCGTGATGAGATCAAAACTTTATGTGAAAAAACTCCAGGCCTACCTGCCCGATGCCGAGGTGGTGCTGGTTCATTCGCCGGGTGACTTTCTCGAAAACCCGGAAACCGACCTGGACGGTCTGCTGACGATCGCTGAAGCCGGGGCCGCCTGGAGCCTCTTGTACCCCTCATTCCAGGCGGTGGTGCCTCAACCGGACATTTCGAGGATCCAGATGGGATACCCCATTGCCGGGCGCGACCTGCAGATGGCCGATTTCATGAGCCAATGGATCGATGCAAAAAAGAAAAGCGGGGAGTTCCAGCGGAAGTACGACCATTGGATCCTGGGGCGCGGCGCTGTAACGGAAAAACCGCGATGGAGTGTCGTCCGGGATGTATTGGGATGGGTGGACTAGTTGGTGTGCATTTGGAAATGGCCCTTTTTCCGATCGGGACACCGGCCAAACGCGATTCCTGGTCTTTTTCCGAATAGACAAGGAACTGCCATTGATCGGCGCGGGCGGAAAATTTCAGCAAACATTGGAACTCACAGTGCCAGTAAATCCACTTACCAAAGCAGGGGCCTTCGATATTCGACATTGGATATTGGATATTCGATATTCTCTCTTTATACCAGGTCCTCCAGCGCATCCTCTATGGTCGTAAACTCGAACCGGAAACCCGACCCCAGCAGTTTCTCCGGGAGGACCTTCTGCCCCTTCAACAGAATCGAACCGACCTCTCCCTTGATCAGCTTGAGCATAAAACCAGGCACGGCAGGCATCAGGAAGGGCTTTCCCACCGCCCTTGACAGGGCCTCGGCCAGTTTCCTGTTCCTGACCGGGTTGGGCGCCGTGCAGTTGATCGGGCCCGCCATATCTTTCCGCGCCATGAGATGAAGGTAGATGTTGACCAGATCCCTTTCGTGGACCCACGACACCCATTGCTTTCCGCTGCCCAAAGGGCTGCCAAGCCCTTTCCTGAAAAGGGGAAGCATCTCCCCCAAGGCCCCGCCCCGGGTCCCCAGAACAATCCCGAAACGGCAGATCACCACGCGGGCGCCGCTTTGGGACGCGGTCCGGGCCTCCGCCTCCCAGTGCATGCACACGTCGGCCAGAAAATCGTCTCCGGGCGGGCCGGACTCATCCAGCGCTTCATCCCCGTGGAAGCCATAGTAGCCCACGGCCGACGTACTTAGAAACAGGGTTTGCTTATCGCCCCTCCCGGACACGGCCTCCGCGAGATGCCGGGTGGTCAGGATTCGGCTGTCCCTTATCGCCTTTTTGGTCTCGCGAGACCATCGGTTGAAAATAGAAGCACCGGCCATGTTGATGATGACATCGTGTCCCGCCGCTTCTTCCTGCCAGGGGCCCTTTTCCGTGGGGTCGCCCTCCACAAGGGTCACGCCCGGCGGGACGCTGCTCTCCCTCCCGGCCGAGCGCGTTAAAACGGTGACCTGTCCCCCCTTGGCCGCCAGCGCGGCACTGAGCGTGGTTCCCACAAACCCGGTGCCGCCGGTCATGAAGACATTCATGTCCCTCCCCCTATCAGAACAAACGTGTTTGCGATGCTGCTTTGGTACATCGCCCTGCCCCGTCATGCCGCTTCCCATTCAATGCACTGGGCAGGGCAAATGCTGATGGCCGCCTCAACATCCTCCACCGGGTATTCGGGCAGGTCAACGATTTCAATCAGGCCGGTCTGGTCGTTTCTCCTGAACACCCGGGGGCAAACCTCCAGGCAGGAATCGCAGTCGGTGCACCGGCTCAAATCAATGGAAGGGACCATGTTCATGGGTATCGGTTCCGAGGTTCAGGGTTGGAGGGCATTGAACATTGAAGAT
>JAFDKD010000539.1 GCA_019307165.1 Deltaproteobacteria bacterium
GAGGAAGGCACGTTATAAGAAACCGTATTACGGTACCACATCCCGGGTAGGCCTGAAGAATCGCCGTTACGGTATCGGAATAAATTCTGCAAGAACGCAAAGCGAACGGATTTTCAATCAATCGCGAAGCAATCCCCTGCGGTCCAATTTCATCAGCAGGCGCGCCATATATTAATGGGGATGGAGTTATGACAGTGAAGATCGAATGCATTTTGGAATGTGAAAATCACCTTGGAGAAGGACCGGTATGGGATGTGGAAGAGGGCCGGCTCTATTGGGTAGACGGCACCGGACGCCGGGTCGACAAACCCGCCATCTGGCGGATGGATCCAAAGACCGGTAAGGTTGAAAACTGGAAACTTGAAAAGGACATCGGCGCCCTTGCACTGCGGAAAAGCGGTGGGGCGGTTATGGCCCTGGCGGATGGTTTCTATTTTTTCGACTTCGACACCGGAAAAGAAGAGCTTATCGTGGAAATCGAGGCTGACCAGCCCCGCTCACGCCTGAACGACGGAAAGTGTGACCGGAGGGGGCGTTTCTTTGCAGGGGGCATGGATGACAAGGAAGAACTCGGGATCTGTGGTATGTGGCGGTTGGACCCCGACCTGTCCGTAACCAGGGTGGAGGAAGGGATTATTTGCACCAACGGCCCGTGCTGGAGCCCGGACGACAAGACGTTCTATCTGGCGGATACATTTCAAGGGGAGTTCTGGGCCTACGACTATGACATCGAAACCGGAGACCTCTCCAACAGGCGTGTGTTTGCCACGTACCACGATGATGCGGGCTTGGCGGATGGGTCCACAGTGGATGAAGAAGGGTGCATGTGGAATGCCCAGGTCATCGGCGGTGAATTGGTCCGATATGCGCCGGACGGCTCGGTGGATCGACGTATCGGCATGCCAGTGAAGAACATTACCAGTGTCAATTTCGGGGGTGATAATCTGGATGTGCTGTATGTGACCTCCATGGCCCGGGTCAAACACCCGGCTGTCCATGACATGTTTGCCCAGGAAGTAAAGCCCCAATTCCTGGCCGGCGGCCTTTTTGCCGTCACCGGCCTGGGTATCCGGGGCCTGCCCGAACCGCGCTTTGATGGATAAAGGCCAAAGCGACTCCTTCATATCAAAAAAAAGTCCTCAAAATAAGGGCTTTTTTGTTAGAATGGCGTTTATTTTTGTGATCACTACCTCTAATCCTTTTTCCCTTCACCCTTTCTCTTTTTCTTATCACTCGTAACTTGTTACCAATCAACTGTTTAACGAATCAACCAATGAACTATCCCTTATCCCTGCTTTCCTTCTTTATAAGGCGGTAGGTCTCTTCATAAATACTTGCCCTCGGTCCGATCGCAACTATCTGGATCACCTTAGAACCTTCCATTCGATAGATGATGCGAAATCTGCTTACCCGGATACTCCGAAGCCCCTCCAACTCATCCTTTAAAGGCTTTCCGAAATCTGGTTCTTTTGTTATGGTTTTCCATGCAAACCGTCAATACAAAAAAGGAGCGATGCGGTGAATACCTATGTGATTAAATTATACCTGGTTATGGGTCTGCTTCTTTCCTTCCCGTTCTTGTCCGCCTGTGAAAAAGAGCTTGAGATAACGGGAAAAATCGATTCCATGCCCACACCGGAAATTTTGGAGGGCCATTGCCGGGACATGGTTGGGGCGCCGAGGGTTGAGCGGATATCCGAACATGTATGGGCCGCCATGGGGTATGATCTTGCCAACACGGTGCTCATCCGGACCCCTGCCGGCTATATTGTCATTGATCCGGGTATGAGCCCGAAACGGGCGCGTGCCGTGAAACAGGCGCTTGAGTCAGAGGTGCCCGGGGGTCCCGTGGCAGCGGTGGTTTATACGCACAGTCACATCGACCACGTGGGAGGGGCATCGGTTTGGGCGAAAGCGGGGGTGCCCATCTGGTCCACCGAAGCCCTGCCCGAACACCTCTTCAAGCAGTACCAGGTCTTTTTACCGGCCGAGTCTGCACGGGGACGACGCCAGTTCGGACAGCACGTGCCCCTGTCCGCACTTCCCTGTTCAGCCCTTGGCAAAAGGCCCGATTTTAAGGCCGTGCTCAATAACGGTACACTCCTGCCCACACACACGTTTTCCGGAAAGAAGACTCTGGACTTTTCAGGTTTCAAGGTTGAATTGATCGAGGCCCATGGTGAAACTCACGATCATCTGGTCGTATGGGTGCCTTCCGACAAGACCCTGGTGGCCGGGGACAATTTCTACTGGAGCTTTCCAAATCTTTACACCATCCGGGGAACCAGCCCGCGGCCGGTGGATGCATGGATAGAATCTCTGGACACCATGCGACGATTGATACCGGAACATATGATTCCCGGCCATACCCGTGCGGTCCATGGTAGAAAAGAGATAAACAGGATACTTACCGATTACCGGGATATTATCCAGTGGGTGCGCGATGCGGTGGTACGGGGGGCCAACAAAGGCCTGGATCTGGACACCCTGGCCGAAACCATCAAGCTGCCGCCGCACCTGGCCGAAAAGCATTATGGCAAGGAACTCTATGGGCAGGTGGACTGGTCGGTGCGGGCCCTCTATACCAATAACCTGGGATGGTTCGACGGCCGGGCGGACCGGCTTTATCCCATGAGAGCCAGTGAAGCAGCGGCCCGGGAAATCGCGCTGATGGGCGGAAAAGAGAAAGTGCTTGCACTGGCGAAAGAGGCCCAGACCCAGGGCAAGGCCCGCTGGTCGGTTCATCTTTTGGCAAAAATCCGGACAAGCGGCCTGTCAGGAAATGACGTTGACCTGGATAATGTTCTGGCCGGGGCCTACGAGGCCCTGGCCCAGGAAGTCTACAACACCAACGGCCGCGGGTATTTACTGGAGCGCGCGTATGAGCTTCGGAACGGCTCTTCCGAGATGAGTCAACCTACTCTACAGCCATCCCTGGTGGCCGGCATTCCCCTTGACCACATCTTTAGAATTATGGCCGGCAAGCTGAAGGTCGATAAAGCAGAAAGCGTCCATGAAACGCTTGTCTTTCGTTTCCCTGACGAGAACCGGAGGTTCAATCTCACCGTGCGGCGGGGAATCTGTGAAATCATCGAGGGTGAGCCGCTGCCCGGAACGCCATTCCCGGTTGCGGTGATTACCATGAACTCCGGGGATTATCGTAAGCTGGCCCTGGGTATTGAAGGACCTCTTTCTCTCTACGCCGGGGGAAAGGTGTCTGCAGAAGGGAGCTGGCTGAAAGCCCTGGCTTTTCTGAAACGATTTGAGAAAAAATAGTCCCGTGAAGCGGGATAAACCCTAACGTTGCAAAAGTCGAGGATGCCCCAGATCTAAGGCGCCAAGGGTGAAGCTGTAGTACTTTACCGCGAACCCTTGGCAACGAAGGAGATGAGGTATCATCGGCTTTCCCGAAGGGTAAATAAAATGGC
>JAFDKD010000540.1 GCA_019307165.1 Deltaproteobacteria bacterium
ACGGCCCTGGGCGTGTTCACCAGCATAAAGGAAACCGCCAAACGCCTCTTCGGCGATTCGGCGTTGGACGGCAAACGGGTCCTGATCCAGGGGGTGGGAAGCGTCGGCAGGGAACTGATCGACCTTCTGAAAAATAATACCGGGGCCGAAATCCTGATCAGCGATGTGAACGCGGCCGAAATCAGCAGCCGGGAAAAAACGCACGGACTGCAGTCGGTCGCCCCCGACGATGTTTACGGGACGCCGTGCGACATTTTCGCGCCCTGCGCGGTGGGCGGCATACTGAATGAGGAGACGATTCCGCGCCTCAGGTGCCGTGCGGTGGTCGGCGCCGCCAACAATCAACTGGCCGACCCGGAAGATGCCGAGCGGCTGCGGGCGAGGGAGATCATCTATGCGCCCGACTTCATCACCAACAGCGGCGGGGCCATCGGTATTGTGGGCATGGAAACGCGGGGCTGGTCCAGGGAACAGGCCCTGGACAGGGTCGTTCAATCCATCGAGGAAAACCTGTCACAGGTCTTCGATATTGCAGAGAAAGACGGGATCGACACCGATAAGGCGGCAAAACAACTTACGGCGATGCGCCTGGAGCGCGCACAATGACCCTGCCGGCCTCCTAATTTTCCGTGGCCCCGTTTTTCTTCTTTGGTATAACCGGTTCGATGATTTTCACCGGCAGTTCGAATGTCCGCCTCAAAATGCCGGTCAACTCCGCCCCGACGGCCGACGGCGACATGGCCGTCACCTTCGGGTCCTGAAAGCTTCCCGACACCCTGACGGGTATGGTCACCAGATTGCCCCCAAAGATATGACGGATCAGCGGCAGGCGCTTTACGAACCAGTCCACGGTTTTAAGCGGGGCAACCAGGACCCTGATGTCCAACGCCTCATTGACCAGGTCGATTTCCCCCTCCGCACCGATGTCCATGGAAACACCGTCAATGACCGCCGTAAACCGAAGCAATCCGCCTTTCACCATCTCCATGTCGGAATCAATGGTATGGTATACAAACCCCTCTTCCTCAAGGCTCGGGACGTTGCCCTTGAAGAGATCGGTGACGTTCAAATAGGCAAACAGACGGGACATGATAATGTCTTTTTCGTACCGCCCGTTTCTTGCATTGATCTTCGCGCCGCCCTGCAGATTTTCCAGCAATTCGCTTGCTTTTCCCTTCCCCTTGAAGCGTCCGTTGAAATCGAACCGACCGGTGATTTTCGAGTTGTTTTTCGAGAGGCACGTCACTGTTGGCGCAAAGTCCTGATCCTCGGCTTTCGGACTGAAATCCACCGAGATGCCTTCAGAATTCAAACCCAATACACCGGGAAAGGAGATGCCGCACAAACGGGCCTCTTTGACAGCCACATGCAGCCCCTCCTCCGCGAACGAAATGTCCGCGTGAAAAGGCTCCAGGGTCATGAGTTCGTGTTTCAGCACCCCGGTCTTCAGCCGGATCATGCCGAGAAAGGGCAGGTCCCATCCGCCATTCCGGGCCTCTTCCGCGTCTCCGGGCTCGGAGGGTTCCTCACCAAGCATCTGCTCGATTCGCGTGAGATCCAGTTCATCAGTGGCAACGTCCGCCTTGAGGACCAGGCCCACTTCGGAAAAATTCAGATCGGCTTCGATTTCCAGCTTCATGTTCTCCCATGTCACCCGGGCCGTAGTAACTTTAACGCTGCCCCCATCCGCCTCCAGGGCCAGGCGGTCGATCAGGATCGGGACCCGGATATTCCAGGGAACCAGCAGATCCTTCCCTTCCAGGACCCCCGTGACCCTGGATTCCAGGGGGCGGTCAAGCAATACACGAGCGCTGAAGTCGCCCCGTATCGAACCCGGCGGAATCCTGTTGTCGGCCAGGATGCGGCCTGCGGTCGATTCCGCGAAACGCCCCTTGAATTCAAAGAGTGCTTCTCGTTCTTTCAGGTCCAGTGTGATGACGGCATCCGAGGCCTCGTCCTTGATGTGGAGCCTGCGTATATTCAGCCGTTCGGGCGAATGCGTGACATCCACTGCAATGACCGGCCCGTCAGCGATGGTGAAGTTACCGGCCACGGATGTCTGTTTTCCTTTGCCCCATTGGAGTCGGCCGTCCGATACGGATATCGGAGGCCTTATTGCCATGGCCGGTGGGAGATCGACGAAATCGAAGGCCCGGCTCAGGGACACGTCGCCGCCCCTGCCGTCGAATTTCAGGCGCAGCTGCTCAACGCCCCCGGCGCCGTAATCCATATGGCCTGACGCTTCCACGGCGGCATCCAGAAAACCGGCCTTTATCCCCTTGAAGGAAATCCTGCCCTTACCCCCTTTCCTTGTTACATCGAAATCCGCCCTCGACACGCGTATCCGGTGCTTCGCTTCTTTCAGCCCCACCTCGGCTTTCTCCAGCGATCCACTTGCGGCGATGCTCCATTTACCGGGATCATTAAGCGGGCCTTGCAGTTGGAAGGCGGATAAATTCATATTCCCTTTCAAGGATACGATTTGTTGAAGGGCCTCCTTTAGCTCCTCATATCCGGAAAGCCACGGAAAAATTTCATCAAGACTGATGCGCATGCCGGTTGCGAGTTTCACCACGGGCTCTGCTTTCATATCCAGCCGGGCGGACAGGCCTGAGACGCTGGAACCGCCCACTTTCACATTGACATTACCCGCCTCCGCTCGAGTGCCGTCATAACGTAAATGCCCGCCGTCGATTTCAATGGGGTACGGCACTTCGTCGTGGTTTCCAACCAGTTTGAAGTACGAGGCCTCAAGGTTCAGTTGGACAGGCCCGGCCGCCTTGCGTATGCCGATTTTTCCTTTGACCCTCCCCTCCAGTCTCGTGATCCGGGATAATTCCTTCTTAAGACCCTCATCATTCACATAACGCGTCAGTTCCGGACGAAGCTCGCCCACGTCCGCATCGAACGAAATGTCAACGCTGTAAGGAAGTTCAGACCCCAAAAGGTTCACTTCCAGCTGTCCGCCGGTTATTCGGGAATTGCCCAAACTCGCTTTCAACTCCTCCGCAATGAACACGCCGCCGGAAATACCGACCTTCGCGCCCACCTGGGCGACCTCAAGATCCGATTCGGGCAGCGACGCGCGACCCTTTTCAAAGACGGCCGCGACCCGCATGTGCTCGATGTCCCACAGATCCGAAAAGGCGCGGACCTGCGCCTCAAAACTCGCGGTGACCACTTCCCCGCCTTTTAGCGCATCGCAGATCTCCTTGATATGGGGCACATCCCCGGCAAACGCCAAAACCGCTTCCTTGGCTGACGAGAGATCGATGTTTTTCCCTTGCAGGTCCAGTTGGACCAAAGCCGGCTCATGTCCCAGACGAAGTTCGCCCGCCGCCTCCAGGGACGGTTGATCCAGGATCAGCCGGTTGAGCGACAGCGTTGACCTGCCGTTTTCCACCAGAAAAGCCGCCTCAAGGTTCTTCAAGGTTCTTTACCGAGGCTTTCACGGATCGGCCGTCACGGTTCAGAACCAGGCGGGGCAAAGAACACGTCAGGGTTGCTTCGAGATGCTCCGGGCCGTCCATTTCAAAGGATATTCGGCCGTTCGCCTCGGCCTCGGAAAGCGTGTCTTTGAACTTGGGCGGAAAAAAATCTGCGGCCGCATCCGGACGGAACCGGACTAAATCGACCCGGCCCTTGCCTTTCATTTTTGAAGGATCGAATGTTCCCCCGGCCGACATCTTCTCCCAAAGGCT
>JAFDKD010000541.1 GCA_019307165.1 Deltaproteobacteria bacterium
GCCTGTCGAAGATCCCGCCGTTGTTTGGCGGGGACACCTGACACCTGGCACTGTCTTCCTCTTGAACTTTGAAAGAAGTGTCGCGGTCAACACCACTCCTGCGGGAAGCGGGGTTGGTATACGAATACAACTGTAGGAGCGGCTTTAGCCGCGATAGACATCGGTGGGACTGAAAAGAATGAAACTATTTCGGAAAGAGAAAAAGGACGCGGGCGAATCGCCGGAGGCGGCTGCAACCGCGGCGCCGGAGGGGCCCGAAGATCAGGAGGAAAACCCGGTACAAGAAAAAGCGGGTTTTTTCGGAAGGCTTCGGAAAGGCCTTTCCAAGACGCGGGCCGGATTCACGGGCAAGATGGACCGGCTGTTCCTGGGAAAGAAGGAGATCGACGATGAACTTCTGGATGAGCTTGAGGAAATCCTTTTTACCTCGGATATCGGTGTTTCGGCCTCGCAGGCACTGATCGATATCGTCCAGGAAAAGGTGGCGCGCAGGGAACTAAACAACCCGCAGGCCCTGAAGGAACTGTTGAAGGACCAGATGCGCGCCTTTCTGGACGTGCCCGAGCCGGAGCAGCCGAAACCCGGTCCCGGCGAGCCGCTGGTCATCCTGGTGATCGGCGTCAACGGTGTGGGAAAGACCACCACCATCGGAAAACTCGCCCAGCGTTTTGTGTCGGAAGGAAAAAAGGTGCTCCTGGTGGCCGCGGACACCTTTCGGGCCGCTGCGGTGGAACAGCTGGCTATCTGGGGCGAGCGGGCGGGCGTGGACGTCATACGGCAGGGTGCCGGGGCCGACCCTTCGGCCGTGGTGTTCGACGGCATTGCGGCGGCCGTATCCAGGGGTGTCGATCTGGTTCTCATCGACACGGCCGGACGCATGCACACCAAAGTCAACTTGATGGAGGAACTGCAGAAGATCCACAGGGTGGCGGGCCGAAAACTGCCGGGCGCTCCTCACCGGACATGGCTGGTGGTCGATGCCACCACGGGGCAGAATGCCATCAGCCAGGCCGAGATGTTCAACCAGGCCCTGGGGGTTTCGGGCCTGATTCTGACCAAGCTGGACGGGACCGCCAAGGGCGGCATCGTGATCGGCATTTCCCGCCGGTTGAAAATACCGATCCGGTATATCGGGATCGGGGAAAAGGCGGATGATCTCAGACCCTTCGATGCGAGTGAGTTTGTTGACGCCATATTCGATTAGTTTTTGTCCCCTCCATCTAAGTTATAAAACAAAAAAAATTAATTCTTATCTCCTATTACTTTCTCTCTTCTAAGGCCCTGAGGATTTTTTCCGGGGTTATGGGAAGTTCCTTGAAATCGATGCCTATGGCGTCATAGATGGCATTGACAATGGCAGGCGCCGGAGACAGCTGCGTCCCTTCCCCGGCCTCTTTTGCCCCGAAGGGGCCGATAGGGTCATCTGTCTCCACTTCAATCGACTCGATCTCCGGCATTTCCAGAAAAGTGGGAAAGCCGTAGTCCACAAATGAGGGATTCATAACCTGCCCCTTTTCAATCACTATGTCTTCATACAGGGCCTGTCCCATCCCACCGACAACGGAGCCTTCTAATTGGCCTTCGACGAGCATCGGGTTGATGGCCCTTCCGCAATCGTGGGCCGTCGCCATCTTCAAGAGCTTCACTTTTCCGGTATCGAGATCAACTTCAACCTCTGCAGACTGGGTCATGAAAGAGTAACTGGGTGAAAAATTGCCATTCTCTTCAAAGAGGGTGGTGGGTTCAGTGGCGGGTGGAAACCAGGATGCCCGACCAACGATCGGCATGGGGAGATCAGCGTACTGGTAGCCCTTTATGGCATCTTTGATGGTCATTCCCGTTCCAGGAGAGCCCTCGACATATATCTCCCTGTTCCTGGCCACCAGGTCTTCAGGGTTGGCTTCAAGCTTTTCGGAAACAAATTCAAACAGTTTCATTTTTGCTTCTTCAGCGGCCAATCTTGCTGCGTTTCCAGCCCTGACCGTCACCCCGCTCCCAAAAGTACCGGGATCAAGGGGCGTAATGCCCGTGTCGGCTGCTGTTATCCTGACATCTTCGAGAAGTACGCCCAGTTCTTCTGCGACGATCTGGGAGATTACGGTTTCAGCGCCCTGGCCGATGTCTGCCGCGCCTGAAAGCACATTTACTGCCCCGTCCCGTCCCAACTGTACGACCGCGCCGGAGCTTATATGGCTCATGTTACTGACCCCGCTTGGAAAGGATGCTCCTGCGAGACCCACTCCTCTGCCAAAGGGGAGTTTTCCTCTCTTTTCCTTCCATCCTATGGCGTCGGCGGCCTTTTTCACGGAGTCGTAAAACCCGCAGGAATTGATGATGAATTTGGCCGGATGCGGCTCTCCGGCGTGAATACTGTTCTTCAGACGGATTTCGGCCGGGTCGACGCCGATCCGTTCAGAGATCATGTCCAACTGACGTTCAACTGCGAATCGGGCCTGGGGGATGCCATGACCCCTCATGGCCCCACCCACGGGCTTGTTCGTATACACATGGTGCCCTTCGTACACGAGATTGGGCACATGATAGGGTATCATGAGAAAAAAACATGACAGGGCAATCATGGTGGGAGCGGTGCTGTTGTAAGCCCCGCCATCGGCATGGGCCCTGAATTTTTGCGCAAGGATGGTTCCGTCTTTCTTCACGCCTGTCTTGACGGTGAGGTACATGGGATGTCTCTGTCTTGTTCCAATAAATACCTCTTCCCTCTCATATACGAACTTGACCGGTTTCCCGAGTTGCATGGCAAACCAGGCCGCACAGAAGTCCTTGGCGAACATGTCTATCTTCTGGCCGAAACCTCCGCCCACTTTGGGTTTGATAACGCGAACCTTGCTTTCCGGTATTTGAAGCGTATTGGACAGGTTTCTTCGAAGGAAAAAGGGGATCTGAGTTGAAGACCAGATGGTAACTTCTCCCTTTAAGGGATCATACTGGGCAATGGCGGCATGGGGTTCCAGGGGGGCGTGATTGACGGGCTGGGAGTAGAAACTGTCTTCAAATACGAAATCGCTTTCAGCGAACGCCTTATCTACGTTCCCGAATTCCTTGGTGATGGATAAGGATATATTGTTTGGGGTGTTGTCATGAACTAACGGTGCGCCTTCCTTTATGGCCTCCAGCGGATCAAATACGGCGGGCAGCTCTTCATAATCCACTTTAATGAGTTCAATGGCCTCTTCCGCTATTTCCGGATCAACGGCGCACAGGGCCGCAACTTCATCACCGATATACCGTACCCTGCCCTTGGCCAGGGCGTACTCATCTCTGGCCTTGGGCACGATACCATAAAGGCGATCCGGGATATCCTGACCCGTTACCACACCTTTTACGCCGGGCAGTTTCTCGGCTTTGGAAGTATCGATATGGAGAATCTTCGCATGGGCAAGGGG
Organism: Deltaproteobacteria bacterium; assembly: GCA_019307165.1. Classification (GTDB taxonomy): domain Bacteria; phylum Desulfobacterota; class DSM-4660; order Desulfatiglandales; family Desulfatiglandaceae; genus JAFDKD01. The sequence goes on from JAFDKD010000541.1 coordinate 3,408, forward strand.
GCTTCTGAGTATCTTGCCA
>JAFDKD010000542.1 GCA_019307165.1 Deltaproteobacteria bacterium
ACGAGCAATCTCCTTGTCCCGGCGGTCGGGAAGGTCTTGTAGGGGGTATCGTTCCTCACGCGGGGTGGTATTATTCAGGAAAGATCGCGTGCAACGTCATCCGCTGCCTGGCTCAAGGCTCGCCACCCGATACCTGCGTCGTTTTCGGGCGGCACCTCCATCCGGGGAGCCCCAATTTCATTATGAAAGACGGGTCCCTGCAAACGCCTCTCGGGGATATTCCGATCGACGGCGAACTGGCAGCGGCGCTGGTCGAGCAATATCCTTTCACTGTGGAGACGGCCGGCCGCTATGAACAGGACAACACCATAGAGTTGCAGCTGCCCTTTATTAAATACTTTTTTCCTGAAACCATGGTGTTGCCCGTGGGCCTGCCGCCCAAAACCGACAGCCTGGCAGTTGCTCGCACGGCGGCCCGCAGTGCGAGGGCCATGGGCCGAAAATGCGTGGTCCTGGGATCTACGGATCTGACCCACTACGGCATGAATTACGGGTACACACCCAAGGGCGTCGGGGAGGAAGCGGTGAAATGGGTCAAGCAGGAGAACGACAAACGCATGGTTGACCTGATTCTGAGTATGGACGGCGAAGGCGTGGTTCGGGAGTCCCTTCGAAACCAGAACGCCTGCTGCGCCGGCGCGGTAGGCGCCGCCATTGAAGCGGCAAGGGAACTGGGGGCGGTTTCGGCGGAAGAGGTGGCGTATTTCACCAGTTACGACGTACGACCGGATACCAGCTTTGTGGGGTATGTGGGGGTTGTTTTTTTTATCTAAACAGGTATATTAACCGGTAAAATCGGGTTGAAACCAATCATGAGGACGCATCTGATTTGTTTTTTCTAAAAGGAAAAAGTCGATATCGTAAAACCGAGGCATTTCGATCGGTTGAAGCCGAAACGCAGCCCTTGCAGACGAAGGGAAAGGCGACCCCCGCGGCAGAAATCCAGAATAACGATGGGCAGCCCCGCAAGCGCACCCGAAGGATAAAGATAGATATCCTCATACACGATCTGAAGGGGCCGCTCGCGGTGATTGAGGCAGGGGTCGTGTCTCTGATGACCCGACCCGAGAAATATGGTTCTATCACGGACAAACAGGAAAGGGTCCTGAAACGGGCGCTGAGAAATATTCGGATCACCCGCACGCTTGTCAACGATACCCTTGAATTGGGGCGCGCCAGAGAGGGCATTCTGAACTTTTCCAAGTTTAAGATCTCCTACTGGATGGGAGAGACCTTGGTGGAGATTTTTGACCTGGTGGACGGACAGGTATCCGAAAAAATAAGGAAGTGTATCAATCTTCCGAGTTTGAAGGATATTCTGGATCAGAAAAACGTCGTGCTCCGGATCGATGATCTGCTCTGGGGGCAGGAGATCTGTCTCGATTTGCCGAAGACCACTCAAATATTAAGGAATTTGTTGACTAATGCAATTAAGTATAAGAAAAAATTAATAGAAATTAATGTTTCAAAAACCGATAGTGAATTCATGATATCGGTTAAGGACGATGGGGAAGGAATTCCTTCCGAATTCCACGAAAAGATTTTTCAATGTTACTTTCAAATGGACCCGACCGATTCATGTGTCGTGCGCGGGCATGGGTTGGGCTTGGCGGGCGTCATGGTGCTGGTGGAGGATATGGGAGGGGAACTCCTCTTGGACAGCGATAAAGGAAAGGGGGCCCGGTTTACGGTCAGACTACCTGTCAAGCCGACGAATTAGTGTCCGTCCGGAAATGGCTCTTTTTAATATCCCGTTTGCAGAACCTGAGGAGTCCCGGGCCTTACAGGATGTCGCTTACGTCGCTTTTGGAAACCAGAAACCCCTTCTTTTAACGTTGATGAAACCGAGAGACAAGGAAAGGACGATCATGGAAAGTATTGAAAAGGCGAAAGTGAGATTAGCCCATTGGATCAGCCACAACGATCACCATGAGGAAGAATATGAGGCCTTTGCGCAGCAATTGGAGAGTGCCGGGCAGGGTGCGGCCGCGGGCCACGTTCGTGAAATGATCGAATACACGCGACAGGGCACCGATTGCCTTCGCAAATCGCTGGATGCTATCAACAATGGCTAGTTACGGGCCCATGGGTAACTGAGGAAAAAGCCTGGAGGCCTTTTTTTATATATAACGACTTAAATCCTTGTGCATACATACACAGCGATTTACAGAATGCAGTCTTTCAAAATTGCTCTATCGGCAGCGATTTTAACAAGCGGTTCGCAAGTCGTTGTGACGCTGTGTATAGAAAGCGAGATATGACATGTGTGAAGCGCACGCATTTTTTGTGAAAGACGGTGTAGAGGAGAAAATCCTGGAAAACGTGGATATGGTTGAATTTGAGGGGGATGCCGTCAAATTGGTGAGCATTTTTGGGGAGCAAAAGACCATCAGAGGCGTTCTCAAGAGCTACAACGGCAGCGAGGGAAAAATTTTGTTCGAATCGCGTTAGTCCGACAAGGACTTGAATCCACCGTCTAATTTGGACTCGGTTTTTTCATGGGGTGGATTAGGAAGGAGATGCCGATATGAAAGAGGGAATAGAGCAGGCCGCGCGTATCATTCTCGATTCAAAACTCACCCTTGCCCTCACTGGAGCCGGGATATCCGTTGAATCGGGAATCCCCGATTTCAGGAGCGCGGGAGGACTCTGGTCAAAATTCGATCCCATGGAGTACGCATCCATCGAGGCATTCAGGGCGAATCCCGAGAAAGTGTGGGAGATGCTGAGAGAGATGGAGCACGTTGTAGGGCGTGCGGAACCCAATGCGGCTCACTTTGGGCTTGGCGAGTTGGAGAAAATGGGGCGCCTGCAATATGTCATTACCCAAAACGTGGACAACCTTCATCAGCGGGGCGGCTCCTCAAACGTGATCGAGTACCATGGGAACGCGTCCACGCTGTCGTGCCTGTCCTGCGGAAATCAATACGAATCGGATAAGAAAAAGGACGATTACCCCCCGCGGTGCCGATGTGAAGGTATTCTCAAGCCGGACGTGGTATTTTTTGGCGAGGCCATTCCACAGGACGCCATGAACCGCTCCTTTCAACTCGCGTCGTCGGCCGAGGCACTGTTGGTCATCGGCACGTCCGCCGTTGTCTCGCCGGTGAACACCATCCCTTCCATCACGAAAAACAACGGCGCTAAAATTATTGAGATCAACAAGGAAAGAACCCACCTGACCGACACTATCACCGATGTCTTTCTCGAGGGCGGCGCCGGCGACATCGTGTCTCAACTGGTGGAGGAAGTTAGACGGGAAGTGGGGCGTAAGGAGTAGGAAGGGAAAATAGGTGTCGGGTGTCAGGTGTCAGCGCCGCCTCTGGCCTGGGGGGCGGCCAGTCTAATCGATCGGGAAACTTCACGAAGACGGAAACCTTCGTGCTCGTTGTCGTGGTCGTAATCGTAATCGA
>JAFDKD010000543.1 GCA_019307165.1 Deltaproteobacteria bacterium
GCCTCTCGCTTGCCCGAGTATAATGGCCAACAGCGGGCGGGAAAAGGAAAAGTTTCTTACACGATTAGACTGGCCGCCCCCCAGGCCAGAGGCGGCGCTGACACCTGACACCTCAATCTTCTTCCCCGGCCGGCGCGGGCAGGGCGCTGATATCGATTTTCTTTGCCGCCCGGACACCTGCGCGCAAGGCTTTCAGATTTACTTCTTCCGTGCCTTTCGGCGCCCTCGCCAGGAGCGCCTTTTCCAGGCTTTTCGGCTTGACGAGGCGACAAAGATGTCCTACGGCCCCCAGGGCCACCATATTGGCGACGACTTCCGTGCCGCACTTCTCGCGGGCGATGCGGGTAAAGGGAATGGCCGCCACCCGTGCATGGGGCCTGTGTCGGACAAGGGTCTCATCCACTACGGCCAGTCCGTCGGGCGTGAGGTCCGCCCCATAGGCGTCGCACGAGGCCTGGCTCATGGAAAGGAAGAGATTGGGCCTCAAGGCCTTGGGGTAATCGATAACTTCGTTGCTGATGACCACTTCGGCCTTGCTGGCGCCGCCCCTGGCTTCCGGGCCGTAGCTCTGGGTCTGGCAGACATGTTTTCCTTCATATATTCCAGCGGCTTCGGCCATGACGATGGCGGCCAAAATGATTCCCTGGCCTCCGGAGCCCCCGAAACGGATTTCATAACGGTCCTGATCGGTCATGGCGTTTCCCCTGGCCGGCCTTTTGAGCGGTCGCGGATTTTTTGATATTCCTCCGTATAAATGGGGGTATCCGAGTCCGCCAGGATGCCGATGGTGAATTTGCCTTCCATGTCGTCGGGGTCCATTCGGTCGGCCTTTTCGATCCTGACGGCATTGTCCCGCTGCCATTTCATCATGGCGACGGCGTCTCCCGACTGATTGCGCCGACCGAATTGGACATGACAGTTGCTCACCGCCTCCACCACGCTGAATCCCGGTTTTTGAAGGGCTTTTTCGATCAGTTCTTCCAGGAGTTGCGCGTGATAAACGGTGCTCCTTCCTACAAAATTGGCCCCCGCGCTTACCGCCAGTTCGGCAATGGAAAAGGCTTGCTCGATATGGCCGTAAGGCGAGGTAGCGGATCGGCTGCCATAAGGCGTGGCGGGCGAATGCTGCCCGCCGGTCATGCCGTAGACCTGGTTGTTGATGATGATGGCGTTCAGGTCGATATTCCGGCGGGCCGCGTGAATGAAATGATTGCCGCCGATGGCCGTAGCATCCCCATCTCCCATGATCACGATAATCGTCAATTCCGGCTTGGCCAGCTTGATGCCCGTGGCAAACGTCAGGGCCCGGCCGTGGGTCGTGTGGAGGGTGTTGAAATCTACGTAAGTAGGCATGCGGCCGGAGCACCCGATGCCGGAGGCCAGGACAATATCGTCCTTGTCCAGGCCCGAGCGGTCGATGGCGCGGATGAGCGCTCCCAGGACGATCCCGTTTCCGCAACCCGGACACCAGACATGGGGAAACTTCTTGTCGTGGCGCAGGTACTTGTGAATGAGTTTGGTTACCTCTTCGGGCATTCTAGTGCTCCAGTTGAGTAGGTGTCAGGTGTCGGGTGTCAGGAAAGGAATTCGTTTAAATCAATCGCAAGTGAGTGAGGGCAATGCGAGTGGCAATAGACCGTAGCGAGCGAACGCTATTTTCCCTGCTGACACCTGACACCTGAAACCTTTCTTCGCTCCCTACTCCTCATTCCAATCTCCCTGCTTTAATACTGCTCTCCGTTCTCTGACTTCCGGTTCAGGGTTCACGGTTCGATATTAAATAACGTCTCTAGGAGCCTGTCGCTCTTGCGTAGGAGACACCATGTAACCAGTTGATTTCATGGCGTTTATTTTTGTGGTTCAAAATAGCCAGCCTAATGATTTCAAGTACTTACAAGGTAAGTCCGACACACTGCTAGACTTCACCATTCCGAAATCCGTCCCCCGACTTCCAACCTCTGATCTCCCGTTCCCTTTTGTCCTATGAGCCGTGAGCTATGAGCTTAGAGCTTTCTCACATGTCCGCGATGGCATCCAAAATTTCATCGGGCGTCATGAACTGACCGTCGATGCGGTTGTGTTTTTCTATTTCCGTTTCCCAACGATTGATCCGGTTTACCTCCCGGCTGATCTGTCCCATGTTCATTTCCGGGACCAGCACGGCCCGGCATTGGGAAAGAACGGGTTCAACATGGGACCTGGGAAAGGGAAACAGGGTGACGAGTTCCAGCAGACCGGCCTTGATACCACGCTTTCGTGCTTCGAAAACCGCTTTTCGGGCGGACCTGGCCACCGATCCGTAAGCGATCACGCCCACCTCCGCATCTTCCATCAAATAGGGTTCGGTCATCATGATTTCACCGAATCCCAGGGTTATCTTCCTGAAAAGCCTGCGTGTGAATGCCTCGATTTCATCCGTTTTCTGGGTCGGAAAACCCCGGTTGTCATGCACGAGACCGGTCACGTGGTAGCGGTAGCCTTCACCGAAAGGGGCCATGGGCGGAACGCCCTGGGGATTGTCCACGAACGGGATATACCATTCGGGCGGCATGGTCGGAAGCGGCCGATCCTTTACCGGGATTTGCCCCGGCGGAGGAAGCGTGATGATTTCACGGGTATGGGCCACGATCTCATCGGACAGAAGAATAACCGGCACGCGGTATGTTTCAGAAAGGTTAAAGGCGTCAATGGTTCGATAAAAGCTGTCTTCAACGGTGGACAGGGCCAGGACGATAATGGGGTGGTCCCCGTGCGTTCCCCACCTGGCCTGCATGACGTCTCCCTGGGCCGGGCTGGTGGGAAGGCCGGTGCTGGGCCCGCGACGCATGACGTTGACGACCACGCAGGGTGTCTCGGCGATACAGGCATATCCAAGGTTTTCCTGCATCAGGGAAAACCCCGGTCCGCTGGTGGCGGTCATGCTCTTGAGGCCGGCAAGGGATGCTCCGATGATTGCCCCCATGCCGGCGATCTCATCCTCCATCTGGATAAACGTGCCGTCGATTCGAGGCAGCTGAAGGGCGAGTACCTCGGAGATCTCCGAGGCAGGTGTAATGGGATAACCGGCAAAGAAACGGCAGCCCGCGTAGATGGCGCCTTCGGCGACGGCCTCGTTACCCTGAAGGAGGCGCCGGCTTTCGACTTTTCCAGGGCTCATTCGGAACCCTCCTCATGTCCCTGAGGGCGTTCCCTGACGGTGAAGGCAAAGTCCGGGCAATGAAGTTCGCAGAATCGACAACCGATGCATTCGTCCGGCCGTTCAATGAACGGGGAGCCGTCCTCGGCTCGACCGATGACCTTTTTGGGGCAGAAGGCGATGCATACCCCGCATGATTTGCACCAGTCCTTGAAGATCATCTGATCATAGTGTTTTTTGGGCCCCTTCCGCTTTTCCGTTTTTGTTTTACTCAT
>JAFDKD010000064.1:0-6103 GCA_019307165.1 Deltaproteobacteria bacterium
GATGGATCAATTTCGGGCCGACTAACAGCAAGGTGACCATCGATCCGAGAACGGGGAAATTTGATGGCTATGCCTGGGCCGAAAACCTGGGATGGATTCATTTCAAGTGCCCTGTAGGGCGCTATGGTGTTGTCACAACCCATACCATGCCGGTTCCCACCCTGAACCAATGGAGCATGATAGCTCTCGTAATATTGCTGGGTATTTTTGCTGTCCGGTTTATGAGAAGGGGCAGGGAAGATGCGATCAGGACCATATAACGATGACTTTGTAATAAGGGCAGGGTGTGTTTTTGACCCTGCCTTTTTTATCGCCTGCGATTGCAGACATCTGCTGGCAAAGGTTTATCAGGTGCGCAACAACGTGAACGTGTGATTACTCCAACCAGGCAGAAATACCTCGAAAGTTGTGATTACAGGTCAATACCTGGAAACTTTTTCCATGCTTTTGCCATAAAATACTACCAAATAATCAAGTTAAATTAAGCCAAATAGTTATTTTAATTTGCTGTGTTTTCCTCAACTTGGTTAAGCGTGGAAAAGGTCGGTTTTCCATCCCCCCTTTCTTTGGAAAAATCGCCCGGCTTCGTCCCGCTGCCGCTGGGCTGCATCGCGGCAAGGGGCATGGAAAAAATGGGACGGAGGAACGAGGGGAACAGAGAATATCGAATATTGAATACCTGCCTTCCGAAGTCTCGCACGAAGGAAGGTCGAACAAGGAATGTCGAAGGGAAAGGAAATTTAGAATTGAGAAATTAGAATTTAGAATTTAAAAAAATGTTGACAAATCAAATTCAGTTTGCATTGTTTTTCCTGACACCTCATATGAAACTCCGTGTAATTTTGACAACCCGTCCGTGCTCGTTCTCAGCGAAGCGGTGCTCGTAATCGTTGGGTTGTAGGGCGGCATTTTACATGCCGCCGCAGATCGATTGCCCTCTACCGGCTTTATTTGGTGGGATGTAAAATCCCGCCCTACGGCGATTTGTGTGAGTCATTGATTGAAATCGATTACGATTACGACCACGACAACGAGCACGAAGGTTTCCGTCTTAGTGAAGTTTCCCGATCGATTAGACTTGTCGGAGCGTAGCGGAGATCCCGCCGTCCTTGGGCGGGGCCGCCTCTCAGGCCAGAGGCGGCGCTGACACCTGACACCTGACAATCGAACCGGATTTCGCGTTTTGAATTCGCAGACATTTGGGCCCGATAGGCTAGGATTCGAAACCGCCTTCAACCTCAAGCGAAACGATCATCCAACCCAAAGCGTAGCACAACCCGCAACGCGCAACGCGCAACGCGTTACATCTCCCCCTGTTCCACCACCCGGGCGCCCTCCGGCGCCTTGAATTCGAAAAACCCGCTGTCGAACGCATCCATTTCATGAAACCGGCCAAGTTTGAATCGGGTGACGGTACCCAGCAGGTTATGGATCTCCACCGCCCGAATATCGTGACCTGGCGTCAGGGCGATCACGATTCGATCGATTTCCTCCCAGGCGGGTACCGGTACCAGCTGAAGCCTGACGCTATCGGGTTCTTTCTCCGGAAGGCGTGTCACATCGAATCGTTCCCCCACACGGACAAGCCCGCGAAATATGTCTGAAAGCAACCCGAGTTCTTTGCCGAACTTCCCGGCATCGTACTTGTGAACTTCGTTTTTTTCGGGGATATACCACCACAGAACGGCCCCGTCGGTCAGCACGGTTTCCTCGGCGGGCCGTTTCTGTTCGAGGCGGAGAAAATGAGGCGGTTTGAAAAAAATATGTCCTTCGGCCCGGTCCCCCTCAGCTTGACTGCCGAGCAGGGACATGGACCGGGTGATGATTTCCCGGGTGTAATCGACCTTCAAGCCCGACAGATGACCATATTTTTCTTTCAGGCCGTCCAGGATGGTTTGCAGGGGTTCCTCGCACCGGGCCGCGCCTGTCGAAAGCAGTATCGCAGAAAAAAGCAAACAGAGTCGTACCGCCGTTTTCAACTTATGCGTCCTCCCTTCTGCCGAAGACTTTGCGGGGCCTGACGCCGTCCGATGGGCCCACAATGCCTTCCCTTTCCATGGCTTCGATCATGCGGGCCGCCCGGTTATATCCCACCCTGAGCTTTCTCTGGAGCATGGAAATGGAAGCCTGCCCCGAGTTCGCTACAATCTCGACGGCAAGGTCGAATTTTTCGTCCAGTTCGGCATCGTCCTCTTCCATTGTCTCTTCACGCGCCATTTCCGAGAGAATGGACTCGTTATACAGGGGTTTTTTCTGCGCACGGAGAAAATCGGTCACCGCTTTGACTTCCTCTTCCGAAACAAAGGCCCCGTGAATCCGTTTGATTCTACCCACCCCCGGCGGCATAAACAGCATGTCCCCTTCTCCGAGCAGGGTTTCGGCCCCCATGGCATCCAGAATGGTCCGTGAATCCACACGGGAAGACACCTGAAAGGAGATTCGGGTCGGAAAATTGGCCTTGATAATACCGGTGAGCACATCCACGGACGGGCGTTGCGTGGCAATGATGAGATGGATTCCGGCGGCCCGGGCCATTTGGGCAAGGCGGGTGATGGCTTCTTCCACTTCCCGTGAGGAGGCCATCATCAGGTCGGCCAGCTCGTCTATGACAAGAATGATATAGGGGAGGGGCTGGAGGGTCTCTTCGGTTTCGGCGCCTGCAACCGGATTTTTCTCCTTGCTCAGCTTACGGTTGTAGGTAATGATGTTTCTTACGCCCAATTCGGACAAAAGCACGTATCTGCGTTCCATCTCTTTGACCGCCCATTTGAGCGCTCGGGTGGCGTCCTTCGGCTCGGTGACCACGGGGTGGAGGAGGTGCGGGATTTCATCGTATATGGAGAGTTCGATACGCTTTGGATCGATAATGATGAACCGTGCCATTTCGGGAGAAACCTTGTACAGAAGGCTGATAATCATGGCATTCAGGGAGACGCTTTTTCCCGCTCCCGTGGCGCCGGCCACCAGCAGGTGAGGCATTCTGGCCAGGTCGGTCACCACCGGTTCACCCGTAATGTCCTTTCCCAGTGCTATGGGCAGATCATGCTTGGCCTCGGTAAAGGCCGGGCTTGACAGGATTTCCTTGAGTACGACCATCTCCCTTTGATTGTTGGGGATTTCGATGCCGATGGCCGCTTTCCCCGGAATGGGGGCCACGATACGGATGCTTTGCGCCCTGAGGGTCAGGGCCAGATCGTCTGCCAGTCCCGCCACCTTACTGATCTTTATGCCGGGGGCCGGTTTGTATTCATACATGGTGATCACAGGCCCGGGGAGGATTTCGCTGACCTCTCCCTCGACACCGAAATCGGCCAGTTTTTTCTGAAGTCGCCGCGCGTTCATTTCCAGGCTGTCCCGATGAACGTCTTGCGTGGACGATTCGGGCGGATCGTTCAGGATATCCAGTTGAGGCAGCTTCAAGCCCCCTGCCGTATTCATAAATTCAAACCGTTCTTGCGCGGGCCGTTTGGGTGGCGGCTTTTTTTTCTGGATAACGACCGTCTTCGGCTTTTTTTTCAAACGGTCCCTCGCCGGCTGGGTTTTAAGCGCCCTTCGCTTGCGTTCCCGCCGCTTTTTGAAAATTTCCCCGATGCGTCTTGCAATTCCCATCAGAGATGAAGCCACCGCGGAAAGAAGCCGGCCCAGAGAAAGGCGGGTCAGCACCATGAGCGAAATAAGAAATATGGACAGGAAGAATATGGTTGCGCCGAAGTGATTCAGGAAACCCTTGACCTGGTTGCCCAGGTACAGCCCCACAAGACCCCCGCCTTTGAAAGCGACCGTTTCCGGCAATTCCAGATTCAGCAGGCCCGCGAAGGATGCCATAAGCACCAAGACAGCCAGGATATTTTTCGAAGCCGATTTCAGGGGGTGCCCTAAAAAGGAAAAAAACGCCAGGACCAGCAATACCGCCACCAGCCAGAAGGCGGAAAACCCGACGAGGAGAAAAAGTCCACCTGCCAGATGCGCGCCAAGCGTCCCGAGCAGGTTTTGGGCGTCGCCCAGCGGGCCGGTGGCGGTCCAAAGCAGACGATCGGCCGGGTCAAAGGATAGGAGACTCGCCGCCAATACGACGGCCGCAATGATGAAGATCAGCCCGCGGATTTCTCTCCCCAGGGGAGTGTGTTTCTTAGGTTGGGTGTCTTTAGGATTGGATTTGCGCTTCACGGTTGAACTCCATCAAGGCGCCATTCATAGAGGAATGACAAGCGGGAGGATGAGCGGGCTTCTCTCCAGCACCTTGAAGAAAAAGCGCTTCAATCGCCGCTCGATGTCCGACTCAAGGTCCGACCATATAGGCGGGGAGGGTCGCTCAAGTTCATCGAGGACCTCCAGGATCACGCACTTGGCGTCTTCCAGCAGGGCGCCTACCTGACCTTCAAATACAAATCCCCGGGAAATCACGTCCGGACCGTAAACGGTTTCCCCCGTCTGTTCGTCCAGGGCAAGCAGGACGATGACCATGCCGTGCCCGCTCAAGCGACGTCTGTCTCTCAAGACGATTTCACCCACGTCGCCGACGCCCTTGCCGTCCACCATGACTCGTCCCGAGTGAACCGATTCCCCCAACCGGACCTCATTTTTTTCCAGACGGATGGCGGTCCCGTTTTCGCCGAGGATGATGTGTTCCTCGGGTATGCCCATGGCCCGGGCGAGTTGTGCGTGTTTGACCAGGTGCCGGTATTCGCCGTGTATGGGGATGAAAAATTGAGGTTTAACGAGGTCAAGCATGATTTTCAGCTCTTCACGCTTCGCGTGTCCGGATGTATGGATGTCGGATACCTTTTCGTAAACCACATCCGCGCCCAGTCGATAAAGCCGGTTGATGCTATCGGTGATGGCGCGCTCATTGCCCGGGATGAAACGCGAAGAGAGGATCACCGTATCCCCGCGGTTGACTCGGAGTTTTTTGTGCTTGTTGCGCGCCATCCGGGTCAGGGCCGACATGGGCTCGCCCTGGCTGCCCGTGGTGATGACGGCGACTCCCGGATCCTGGTATTGATCGGCCTGCCGTTCGTTGATTTCGGTATCCTCGGGTATGCTGATATACCCCTCCTGTTTGGCGATGGCGATATTGGTGATCATGCTCTTGCCGTTGAAGACCACCTTTCGACCGGAGGCGACAGCCAACTCCACCAATTGCCTTATTCGCGTGATATTGGAGGCAAATACGGCAACAATGATTTTTCCCCTGCAGTTCCGAAAAAAACCCTCAAGGGTTTCACGCACGTCTTTTTCGCTGAGCGTGAAGCCCTCCTTTTCCGCATTGGTCGAATCGGAAAAAAAGGCCAGGACGCCCTTTTCCCCATAATAGGCAAAGCGATTCAGATCTGTAAATTGATTATCCACCGGCGTGGTGTCGATTTTGAAGTCGCCCGAGTGAATAATTATTCCCTCGGGTGTTTCGATGGCAAGCCCAACACCGTCTATGATGCTGTGGTTTACGCGAAGATATTCCACCCTGAACGGCCCCAGCGAAGTGGTCTCCCCGGGCAGGATGGTCCTGAGGTCCGCTTGGTCCAACAGACGGTGTTCCTTGAGCTTTTCCGCCAGAATCTTGAGGGTGAAATTGGTTCCGTAAACCGGAACGGAAAACGACTTGAGGAAAAAGGGCATGGCCCCCAGATGGTCCTCATGCCCATGCGTAAGGATAACGGACCGAACCTTGTTCTTTTTTTCCAGAAGATAACTGAAATCAGGGATCACCACATCAACGCCCGGCATAAAGGCATCCGGAAACATAATGCCGGCGTCCACGACCAATATGTATTCTTCGCACTCAATGGCCATCATGTTGAGGCCGATTTCACCCAGCCCGCCCAAGGGCACCAGTTTTACCATGGCATGTTGCTCCGGTGTGATTGGAAATCCTGTTGAATAGAGGGAACCTTAATCTTTTCGCCGGGTTCAGTCAATAGACAATAAATGCGGGTTGCATGCCGACTTCGTCAGCGGTTAAGTGAGAAAATTTAGAATTTTGAATTTAGAATTGAGAATTTAACAAATGAGATATTGACATGCCATATTCAATTGGCATCTTTTTTTCCGACCTCCGACCTCCGACCTCCGACCTCCGACCTCCGACCTCCGACCTCCGACCTCC
>JAFDKD010000064.1:6108-15698 GCA_019307165.1 Deltaproteobacteria bacterium
CCGACCTCCGACCTCCGACCTCCGACCTCCGACCTCCGACCTCCGACCTCCGACCTCCGACCTCCGACCTCCGACCTCCGACCTCCGACCTCCGATCTCCGCCCTTGATTCCGAAGGGTTGCCTGTGCTAATACACAACCCAAGGAACGTCGGTGTTGGAATAAGGAGGGTAAGGATGGCAGGCGTAAATAAGGTGATACTGCTTGGAAACCTGGGGGCTGAGCCTGAAGTGCGATACACGGCCAGCGGTGCTGCAATGGCCACATTCAGGATCGCCACTACCGAGCAGTGGACGACAAAGGACGGCGAAAAGGCGGAGCGCACGGAATGGCATCGTATCGTGGCCTGGCGTCGTCTGGGGGAGATCTGCGGCGAATACCTCCACAAAGGAAGCCAGGTATATATCGAGGGCAAATTGCAGACCCGGTCCTGGGAGGATCGGGAGGGGGTCAAACGCTATACCACGGAGGTCGTCGCCCAAACAATGCAGATGCTGGGGGGGCGGCAAGGAGGGAGAGATAGAGATTCGAAGGCCGGTTCCGGGCAGGAAGACTATCCCGTGGAAGAGCCCATGTCGGTACCGGATGACGATATTCCGTTTTAAGTCGCTAAGAGGAAGCCCGGTGATTGCGGGACCCCTATGGCGCTGGCCTAAAGCCGAATTTCGATAAAAGAAACCCCCTTTCCCTGCATGGGGAAACGGGGGTCGTTGTCGTAGTCCAATCCCGCGCGGTATTTTGGATTCGGGACGGGATACCGTGATGCCTTGAGTCACTAGCCGGTTTTTCCCTCCTCCTCCTCTTGTCTCTCCTCATCTTCATCCGGTTCCTCCAGTTCTTCGGGGGGCTCGTTTGTGGCCTTTTTGAAATTCTTGATTCCTTTGCCGATGCCGCTTCCGATTTCGGGAAGTTTTCCCGCCCCGAAAATGATCAGTATGATAATCAAGAGAATGATCAATTCCGGCATGCCGATACCAAACATTACTTTTCCTCCACCCTTATTGGGGTTTTGCCGGGGCCGATGCGCACGAGGGCGTTACCTGTCAAATTCTTCGCAAAGACGCCTGAACTCCGGTGAATTCCGGAACTCTCCCATTGCCCGCTGAAATTCCAGCCAAGCGGCCCATAATCTTATCCATTGCCGGTTGTGCCAAAACACTTCCGGTTTAGTCTCACCTCGAACAATACGCAAATATTCATCGAATTCACTCTGACAGCTTTCGCAGAGGGTGTGCATGGCCTCCGGTGCGGACAAAATTTCCGGGCAGGACGAACTGGAGTTCTCCAGGTGGGAACTGCACATGGAACATTTGAGCCGGCAGGATGTGCATTGAACCGTTCTTTGGATTGTCTCAATCTTGTGGCGGTAGCGCGCCACTTGGCGTCTGCGTTTTTTGTCTTCGATACGATCGGTGATATTGAGGATTTTTTCCATTGGAATGGCCGCCTGGCATGCCGGTCGAGTTCACCGATGGGACCGACGGTCCGCTTTTTCATTCACCATACGATGAAAAAACTTTCTATCAATGTATCAATGGACGGCTGAAAAGTCAAGATGGTCCTAATCCTCGGCTCAGCCCTTTTCCATCACCTCCTTGGCTTTCAATCCCAACTCCGCCAGGTTGAGCGATACGGTGATGCCCGCCGCCTGAAGGGCTTTGATCTTGTCTTGGGCCTTGCCCTGCCCTCCGGAGATAATGGCGCCCGCATGCCCCATGCGTTTGCCTGGAGGCGCCGTCTGGCCGGCGATAAAAGCGATGACCGGCTTGGGGAATTCGGCCTTGATATATTCCGCGGCCTCTTCCTCCGCGGTCCCGCCGATTTCACCGATCAGGACCACGCCTTCGGTATCGGGGTCCTCCTTGAAGCGCTTGAGGAGGTCGATAAAACTGGCGCCGACGATAGGGTCGCCACCGATACCGATACAGGTGGTCTGACCCAGGCCGGCCCCCGTCAGTTGATCCACCACTTCATAGGTCAGGGTGCCGCTCCGGGAGATGACGGCCATTTGGCCCTGCTGATGGATCGTGGCCGGCATAATGCCCACCTTGGTCTTGCCGGGGGAAATGATCCCGGGGCAGTTGGGGCCGATCAACACCGAGTCGCCGCTCGCCAGAACGCTGATGACGTGCGTCATGTCCATAATGGGAATCCCTTCCGTGATGCACACGATGACACCGATGCCGGCGGACGCGGCCTCCATAATGGCGTCGGCGGCAAAGGGCGGGGGAACGAAAATGCAGGACACGTTGGCATCCGCCTTGCTGACCGCCTCTTCCACGGTGTTGAAAACAGGGACCCCTTCCACTTCATGTCCGCCCTTGCCCGGGGTGACGCCGGCGGCGACCGCCGTTCCGTATTCAAGCATCTGTTTGGTATGGAAGGCGCCTTCCCTGCCTGTAATCCCCTGCACGACAACTCTGCTTTTTTCATCTACAAGTATGCTCATGGCTAACCCTTCCGAGAAATCTGTTTGGCGACAAGTTCCGCGGCTTCGGCAAGATCTTTGGCAACCAGAAATTTCAGTTCGGAATCGCGAAGAATTTTCCTGCCTTCCTTTACATTCGTTCCTTCAAGCCGCACGATCAACGGAAGCCTGATATTGGTCTTTTTCGCGGCGGCCACAACGCCGCGCGCCAAAACGTCGCACCTCAGTATGCCGCCGAAGATGTTGATGAGGATGGCCTTTACGCGCCTGTCCTTGAGGATGATTTCAACCCCCTTGGTGATCATTTCCTCGCTCGCGCCGCCGCCCACATCCAGAAAATTGGCCGGTTCCGCGCCGGCCAGCTTGATCACGTCCATGGTGGCCATGGCCAGACCCGCGCCGTTCACCATGGCGCCGATATTTCCATCAAGTCGAATGTAGTTTAATCGGTATTTTTCAGCCATGGACTCCAGGGGGTCCTTTTCTTTGGGGTCGTCCAACTGAAGAAGTTCCTTCTGCCTGAAAAGGGCATTGTCATCTATGGTGATCTTGGCGTCCAGGGCCATCACCTTTCCCTCTTTGGTGATCGCGAGGGGATTTATTTCCACAAGCGAGCAGTCGAGGGTGACGAAAATGCGGTATATGTTGGCCATGACGGCCATCAATTGTCTGGCCGGCGCCGGGCTCAACGGGGGGTCCAGCTTGTAGACCAGGTTTCTGCCCTGGTAAGGCATCCATCCCGCCTCCGGATCGACATGCTGTTTAAGGATGAGTTCCGGGGACTCCTGCGCGACCTCTTCGATTTCCATACCCCCTGCAGGGCTGAAGATCATGGTGGGTTTGGCCGTGGACCTGTCTACAATCATGCTTAAATAGTACTCGCGGTCTATCTCGACCCCTTCTTCGATAAGGACCTGGTTTACAGCAACGCCGTTTTTCCCCGTCTGGGGTGTCACCAGACGTTTGCCGAGGATGTCTTCTGCGGCGGTCACCACCTCATAGGGATAGTGGGCTACACGAACACCGCCTCCCTTGCCGCGACCCCCCGCATGGACCTGGGCTTTGATTACCCAGGGAGGACCATTTATGATCTTGGTGACTTTGGTGATCTGCTCGGCAGTGGTGATCAACTGTCCGTTGGGAATGCGAATTCCCGATTTTCCCAAAATGTCTTTCGCCTGGTATTCATGAAGTTTCATAAGGCTTTGCTCCGTTCATCCCATCCGATTTTCAGTTAGAGGGAACGGCGTGCTCACTGACGCGGTCCCCTGTTCCCGCAGGCGCCGAAGGGTGAGCGCCGAAATGTCGACGTGGTTGTATTATCCTTTCTTAAGATTGTCAATGGGGGATGAAGACCTTGTCGCGGTAATATTTCAATTCTCCAATGGATTCCCGAATATCGTCCATGGCAAGATGAGTTTTTTGTTTGTCATATTTGAAGAGGGGGGGATACCACCGTTTCACCAACTCTTTGATGCTGCTCACATCGATATTGCGATAGTGAAAAAACGCCTCAAGCCGGGGCATGTATTTCAAAAGGAATCGACGGTCCTGCCAGATCGAATTTCCGCACAAGGGCGACTTTCCCCTCTTGCAGTGCGCGGACACAAAGGCCAGGGTTTCGTCTTCGGCCGAACGGGTGTCGTATCCAGAGGCCATGGCCCGCGCCGTCAATCCGGAAGCTTCATGATGGCGCCTGCTCCAGTCCTCCATGGCTGCGAACGCCTCAGGCGCATGGTTAACGGCCATATTCGGGCCTTCCGCGATGATATCCAGAGAACCGCTCGTAACGATGGAGGCGATCTCAAGGATTACATGCCGTCCAGGGTCAAGCCCGGTCATTTCCAGGTCTATCCAAACAAGATTACCGTTTTCGTCCATAATGCAACGTCTCGGAAATTCTATAACTTATTGAAATTATAGTTTTTTTTGCGGCTGTTGTCGTTTGTAAGCCAGTATTCCAATATTCCAATTGGGGCGGAGCCCCTAAGTCCTAAATATATCATACAGGCCTTGTATTTTTCCAGAAAATACAAAGATTGGTATATAGATTCAGCTTGCCTAAGTTTACCTGACGGTGACCATTAATGAAGTGGCGCCTGCCGCACACAGGGACGTCATCGGGGCCCTGGCTGAAATCGCCAATTGCGGCGGTCAATGTTGCGGTCATTGAGTGGTGGCATTCCCATTAAATCTGAGTGCTTCTCGTCCCAGAATGTCGTGGAGATGAACGAGGCCTTTCACTCGATTTTGCTTATCGGTGACGGCCAGATGAGTGATGCCGTTTTGCTCCATTATTTCCAGCGCCTTTGCGGCGGTCTTGTTTTCGTCGATCGTCTTTGGCGAAGGTGACATGATATCTTTGACATCCAGCGAATAAATATCGCCTTGCCTCAGCAGGGTCCGCCGTAAATCGCCGTCCGTTATGATACCGATGAGCTTCCTCTCGTTATCGATGACCAGCACGGCGCCGACCTTCTTGTCGTCGATTTCGCTTATGGCATCCTTCGCCTGAGATGTGAGCGCAACCACCGGGATCCGTTTTTCGGTAAGCATCACGCTTTTTACCTTTACGGACAGCCTTTCGCCGAGGGTGCCCCCGGGATGAAATTTATTGAAGTCGTCCCGGTTAAAACGCCGGCAATGGATCAGTGCCACCGCCAGCGCATCCCCCATGGCCAGCGCGGCCGTCGTGCTGGCCGTGGGTGTTACGCCCATGGGACAGGCCTCCTTTTCAACGCTCACGTCGATAACCACATCGCTGTCTCGGGCCAGTTGGGAATCAAGCCCTCCGGTGAAGGCAACGATCGGTGCGCCTATACTTCGGACGGTCGGCAGTATGGACAGGATCTCCACGGTTTGCCCGCTGTTGGATATGGCAAGAACAATGTCGTTGCCCGTTACCATGCCCAGGTCTCCATGGGCCGCCTCCGCGGGATGAAGAAAAAGAGAAGGGGTCCCGGTGCTGTTCAGGGTAGCCGAGATCTTTCTGGCGATAAAGCCGGACTTGCCCATTCCCGTTAGGATGACGCGGCCTTTGGACGCTAATATGAGATCCACGGCCCGTTGAAATTCTTCACCAATTCTCGTAATAAGACGGGAAATGGCTTGTACTTCAATTTCCAATGCCTGTTTCGCTTGTTCAATAACCATCGGCAGATTCACCGTTGAAAATGGTTTCAATTATTTCTTTCAATCGGGAAGAGATTAACACGTTCCATGTCGGTTCACAACCTGTTAGCGGCCGAAATGATTTTGACATTGAATTTTCCTCTTTCATCCATATATTCATAATATAACACAACATGCGGCGACAGGGAGGTGAATTGAAATGACGGAAAACGAGAAAAGAAGCCCTGATGAGGAAGTTGAAGCCGTAAAAGCGAGTGAAAAGAAACTGCCCTATTGCACGACCGCACCCAGTGCCGAACACCAGCGCGGAGAAGCGGACGACGATCCATGCGACGACGGGAGGGCGGGAAAATAGCTGCGGAAGGTCGTTACAATGACTGAGAGAAAAATGGTGCTCGGGGACGGTGACGCGCTCATTGTGGTGGATCTGCAGAATGATTTCTTGCCGGGCGGGAGCCTTGAGGTACCCGGAAGTCGGGAAATCGTTGACCTGGTGAATCGTTATATTGCCCTATTTGATTCCAAAGGTCTGCCGGTGTATGCAACCCGGGATTGGCATCCAAAGGGTCATGCATCCTTCAAAGATCAGGGCGGCCCTTGGCCCGAGCACTGTGTCCAGGGAGAGAAAGGGGCTCAATTCTCGATCGAACTCAAGTTGCCAGAATCATGTGTTATTATATCGACAGCGAGCGAATTGGACAGAGACGCTTACTCAGGTTTTGAAGGTACGGATCTGAATGAGCGCCTTCGGAAGGAAGGTGTCGGTCGGTTGTTTATCTGTGGTTTGGCAACGGATTATTGTGTTTTTCATACCGTGAAAGATGCCGGGATAAACGGTTATGAAACATTCCTCCTTGAAGATGCGGTCCGAGCGGTAAATGTCCAACCTGATGACGGCGAGAAGGCAATTAAGGAAATGACTCGTCTCGGCGCCGTTTCCATAAGCATCAGTGACCTTTCGTGACTCCTCAAGCGATTAGAAGAACGTCCTGGCCCCCGCGTATTTTGTCCTGAAGTAATTGTTGGAAAGGGAATCGGTTCGGATATGTTTTCCCTTACCCGGCGCGTGAATAAAATATCCTCCCCCCACGTAAATACCCACATGAGAAACGCGATTTTTACCTGAAATGAGAAAAAATACAAGATCGCCCTTTTTAATATGACGTTGCTTTACGGGAGTGCCCGTTCGCCATTGCCCGACGGACGAGCGGGGAAGTCGCAGGCCGTTCAGGCGATAAACGGTCATGGTCAATCCACTGCAGTCAAAACCCTCCGTGGCAGACATTTGCCCCCAGCGGTAAGGCAGGCCGATGAAACGCCTGGTGGTCTCAACGATTTCTTCCCTGAGGGCGGGTTCGAGTTCGAGAATGCCCGGCGTTTCGATAAAGGTCGTTTTTACGATGAGAAAATCAGATATGGCCCCTTCGGCATAAACGCGATTTGCCCTTTCGGCGGCCGCATCCCTGGTCGGAAACCTTCCGAAACGGACCTTGAACAGGCCATTTTCCCATGAAAAACAATAGGCGTCGATCCCATGGCTTTGAAGCCGGTCAATGACACGGTAAGCATTCGCTTTACTGGAATAGGCGCCCACCTGTATGGTGTAACCTGCGGAAGCGTGAGCCGAAGCGGCGTCCATGACTTCCAGCCGGTAAGGATTTCCCGTTTTGTCCGCGCAAGCGGTCGTCGAGTAGACGAAAAAAGAAAAGAATAAAAAGACTGTCCGGTTAAATGTCCGTCTAATATGCATTGAAAGGATCCCTGCACGGGGTCTACGCGACGACCGATTCATCATTTTTAATGTTGTGAAAAATTGAAAATAAATTGGTTATAAATGCTAATCTTGACACATGTGCCAATCGAAATTATGATTTTGCCTGTAAATTATCATTTTATCTTAACAGATTTTTCAGGTATTTAAAAGTAGATGGCGATTTAAATCCAATAAGAATGAATTGCAAACCGACTTTTTCAATGCGTGGTTCGAGGCCGTTCCTTACCACCGGGAAGGTGTCGGTTACATTATTATGAGGTGATAAGATGAGAAGGCGACTCATTTTTATAGGCGCCCTGCTGTTTATCTGCTGCGTCGCATCTTCGCTTGCGCAAGCTTCGATCCTTGTCGGCCGCATCAGCCACATAGACGGTGAGATGCTGAAATATGTCGAGAGCGACGAGGATTGGGTGGCCACCGCCCCTGATTCACCCGTTGGCGCCGGAGACGTGTTTTACACCTATGAGGGTAGTAAAGCCGAACTTATCATGCCCAACAGCATGGAAGTTCGAATCGGGGGGCTCACGGAGATCGACATTGTGGCGCTCGAGACCCACTGGGCGGAAATTTTTGTCAATGCGGGTATTGTCCGCGTCTATAACCATGCCCGGGACTCGATGATGAGAGTCGGTACGCCATATGGCGATTGTTTGATTTCCTACCAGGGGGTGGTTGATTTTTATGTTGGCGATGAATTGGTGGAAGTAGTCCCCTTGGATGGGACGGTCGATTTCATCAGGACAAGGCATGATGGATCGGAGGAGCGATATGAGGCGGTAGCCGGGTCCTTTTCACTGCTTGTCGATGCCAAATCGGTTGCCGCAGGCGAAGGTTATGCGGCGCCCGAATGGGATGCCTGGTGCCGGGCAAGGGAATACGCAAGGGCCGAACAGCTGCGGACGCGCTCACCTTATCTTCCCGATCGACTTCAGGAGTACGCCTACACCTTGGAAAATTACGGTGTGTGGGACCGCATCCATTACAAAGGCTACGACTACTGGTGCTGGCGGCCCTTGTACGTGCAGGCGAATTGGGAACCGTATACGGTCGGGCGTTGGACCGAGTGGCACGACGATCAGGTGTGGGTGCCTTATGAGCCCTGGGGATGGTGTACGCACCACTACGGTTACTGGCTCAATATCGGCGGCGCCTGGTGGTGGACGCCCTATTATGTGGGCGAAACCGCTGCCGCGGGCGTGCAGATCGTTGGGACGGGGTTCAGCTTCGGCCCGCTCTTTTGGCCGTTATGGCACCCGGCCCGGGTGGCATGGATATCCACGAGCGCCTATGTGGGCTGGGTCCCCCTGGCCCCGTGGGAGACTTGCTACGGGTGGCGCAACTGGGGATACAACACGGTCGTGGTCACCTCGACCGCCCTTCCGGCCATATGGATCGATGTCGGCGCCTACGCCTATCTGCGGTGGGCCGTGGTGATCCCACACCGCTACTTCTACGGCTTCTGGATTTCTAAGCGGCGGCCATACGGCTACGGGCCGGTGCGGGTACGAAACGTAAGCACCACCGTTATCGTTAACAAGTACCATGGAGCGCCCGTTTTTCACAATACCGTGATCAGGAACTACAAGCGCGTCTCGGTACGCCACAGGTACAGTTATGTCAACAAACGCCTGCGTTACAAACCGCATAAGTCGGTAATCAACGGCATCAACGCGCGGAAAAAGATCCGGAAAATCCATCCCCCAACGCGGGCTGTGACCGATAGGGAACGTTTGGAGAGAATTCCAAGGAAGAGGATTGCTCGTTTTCCTTCAGGATCGGCCACGGCAAGGCCTCAAACGATAACCGGAAGGATTGTAAGGACACGCGACGTGAACAAACCCGCCAATCGTGTGGACTTTGGCAAAACGAACCTCAAAGGAAAGCACTTGCCAACGAGAAAACCCCCCGGCCAAGCTAGGGAGATGAAGGACGGAAAGGGAGAAAGGCGGATTCAACCTCAGCATACAAAAGAGCGATTGGAGCGAAAGGTCCGGGGGCAGGATTCACCCTATCGTCAGAAAGAGAGGCCACGGCCACCGTCGCAGTCGTCGTCCGCTCAAAAGGAGCGCAGAAAGCAGCCGCCGAGCGCGCAACAGGGCAAGGTGAACCGATATGCCCCGAAACAGCAGCCGGGCGCCAAGCAGGGTCAGACACAGCCGCAACGCAGAAAGCAGCCGCCGACCGGGCAGCAGGGCAAGGTGAACCGATATACCCCGAAACAGCAGCCGAGTATCAAGCAGGGTCAGACGCAGCCGCA
>JAFDKD010000544.1 GCA_019307165.1 Deltaproteobacteria bacterium
TTCTTTTTTCTGGCACTGACGTTTTTTTTCGCGTCGCTCGCGCAGATGGGTGTGCTGCAGCATCAGGTCCCCATGATCCTGGATATCGGGATTTCCAAAGCGGCGGCGGCCACGGCACTGGGCTTGACGGCCGGGCTTGGCGGTGTGGGGAAGCTGGCGTTTGGCCGGCTTTCCGAAGTTCTGCCGTTCAAATATGCACCCGTGCTCTGCTTCGGTCTTCAAGCCCTGGGCATTTTGATCCTGCTCAATGCCGAGAGCCTTACCGTGGTGTGGGTCTATGTATTTCTGTTCGGGTTTGCCATGGGCGGCGTCATTGTGCTTCTGCCGCTCGTCGTCGGACATTTTTTCGGTTTGTCCTCGTTCGGCGTTATCATGGGCACCCTGTCGTTTCTTCAAGCCATGGGGGCGTCCAGCGGGGTGCTGGTTTCCGGTCTTGTCTATGACGCCTTCGGAAGTTACCGCTTTGCCCTCATGTCCTATGTATGCTTTTCCCTGGTCGCGGTGGTATCGATTCTGTTGACGGGCAAACCGAAGCCCTATGTCAAGCGTATATCATCACAGGGGCATTAACTTAGTTCGCTTCGCTCACAATTGTTCCAACATTCCATTATTCCATGTGGCCGGCATAACAAAAATGCCATTAAAAACCTGTTATTTCAATAAGTTGTGAAATTTCCGAGACGTAATTTAAGCCCGGGTCCAATCATCAATACCTACCCGCTCAAGGTTTCCGGGCGGCTACCATGGCGGTGTATTCCGGAATTACGGTTTCAATAACGGGGTTCACAAAGCCGACTTCCCGGAGCAGGCCGGCCATATCCTCTCCGGATGTGGGCACGCCCTGGGCCGATGTCAAGTTGTAAAGACCGGAAAGCGTGGGACCGGTGTAGTCGCGGTTCATGAGAAAGTCATGTACGATGATGGCGCCGCCGGACGGAAGTTTGGAAAAGCACTTGCCGAATATGGCCAACTGATCATCCCTTGCGAATCCGCTGACCACGAGGGATATGAGCATGAGATCACCGGCCGGCCAGTCATCCTTGGTCAAGTCCCCCGCGCGGGTGGTTATCCTGTCGGAAAGACCTTCGTTGGCGACGATCTCTTCCGCCACCTTTAACACATTCGGGAAATCCACGATGACGGACGTTAATTCCGGGTTGCTCCGGCACGCAGCGATGGAGCAGGCCCCGGAGCCGCCGGCCAGGTCGACCATGCGCCGATATGGGGAGAAATCGAATTTTGTCGTCAGCATCCTTCCGCCGCCCAGGGAAGCGGAGTGCTGCCCCAGAATGAAGACTTTGGCCTTTTCCGGGTCGGCCATGAATTCCGACCAGTCATCGGACATGATGGCACGGTTCTCCCTGATCAGTTCGTCAAGGCGAAGGAAATCGGGCATCAGGCACTGCCGCACCTGAAAGCGGTAATAGTCGCCAAAATAGCTGGGGCTTGACTTCACGAGGTACCGGTCGGTCTCCAGCGAACAGGCATATTTTCCCTCGGCCCTTTCTAAAAGGCCGAGGGAGGCCAAAGCGACCATTAGCCTCTCCAGCGGTTTGGCGTTCAGGTTCAGGATTTCGGAAAGCTCTTGCGTGTCCAGAGGCTTTTTCGCAATTTCGTCAAAAACATTGAGCTCCAACGCCGCCAGAACAACACAGGTGCCCATGTATCCCGTCGCTATGTGATGCACGATGTTCGGATCCGCCTGTCTTTTGTCACCCATCTGTCTCCTCCCTCTTATTCGCCGATGGTCAGATTGTTGTCTCGTCCGCTTGCCACTTTCCCGCCGCAAACGCATCGCCTAAAGAAATGATTCCACAAAAGTCTGATACACAATATCGTGCATCGCCAATTGACGCAATGGTTTATCCCGGCCTTTTCCAAGGTCGCATTTACTATGAAACAGCCTGGATCAAATTTGATAAAAAATACCGCTGTGCTATAATCATTGGCTGCAATGCGAACACGGCTTGTATGGGGAGTTTTTTGTCCATGTGCCCAACGCAAGGACGCTTAATTCCCGCTGACCGGCCGCCCGGCAATGGCGACCATGACTGCACGGGAAGCCATATGTTTAGGAATATCAAATGATAACTACAGACCTCATCCTCAGCCTTCTGCTTATTCTGACGGTTGCCTGGCTCTTTGGAACCCTGTTTTCCCGCATGGGAATGCCCGCCATGCTGGGAGAACTCATGGCCGGCATCATACTCGGGCCGCCCCTGCTGGGCCTTGTGGGCCCTTCCGCGCCCATTGAACTGCTGGCCGAACTGGGCATCTTTTTCGTCATGTTCCACTCGGGCCTGGAGATGGATCCCAAGGAACTGCTGGAACACATTTGGCCCTCCCTCGGTGTCGCGGTCGGGGGGTTCGTCCTTCCCTTCCTCGGGGGGTACCTGGTGGCGCACATGTTCGGCGGCACCCTGTACCAGTCGCTTTTCGTGGGAATGGGGGTTTCCATAACGGCTATCGCCGTGCAGGCGGTCATCCTTCATGCCATGCGGATTAAACACACGGAATTGGGCCACATCATTATCGGCGCGGCCATTGCCGACGATATCCTCGCCCTGATCGCCCTGTCTACCTTGATGAGTTTGGCGAGCACGGGGGCAATCCAGCCGGGGCAGCTTTTCATTATCCTGTTCAAGGTAGGGGCGTTTTTCGGCATTACGATCGTGGCCGGTCACTTCATCGTGCCGCGACTCACCCGGCGACTCACGGATAAAGGGGGGAAGGCCTTCACTTTCGCTTTGGCTGTGGCCCTGCTGATGGCTTATTTCGCCGAGATGGCCGGACTGCATCTGATCATCGGCGCTTTTCTTGCGGGGCAGTTCGTGCGGAAAGAAATTATGGACGAAAAGGTGTACGAGGTCATTGCCGACCGGTTTTACGGCATCAGCTACGGTTTTCTGGTGCCCGTCTTTTTCGCCTCCCTGTCCTTTCATCTTCATTTTTCGGCAAGTTGGGCATTCCTCGGGTTCGTTGTGGCGCTGATTCTGGTGGCCAGCGCCGGCAAGCTGATCGGCTGCGGGCTGGGGGCGGCCGCCTTCGGTTTCAATTTCCGGGAGTCGACTATCATCGGTTTTGGAATGAACGGCCGTGGGGCGGTCGAGCTGGTTGTGGCACAGGTGGTCGTGACGCTCAGCGAGGAACTCCTGGCCTCCGACGTGATTTCGCAACCGTTGCTCACGGAGACACAGTTTTCCGGATTGGTCCTGATGGCTTTTGTCACCACCATGCTCGCCCCCATCGCCTTGAAAATGAGCGTAACCCGGACCTGCACCTCGTCGGAAGGTGCTGAATTCTGCAAACTCTGGGATGAAAGCAAGGGGACCCGCTAAGCTGGATTCAGCGAGATGAGTCTCAGTGAAAAAAAGACCGATGGCACACACCGATAAATCGACGGTGTT
>JAFDKD010000545.1 GCA_019307165.1 Deltaproteobacteria bacterium
CCGCCCATGTCACGGCTGGGCCACGGGATCGGCGTCAGCGGCGGCGCCATGTCCGGCAGGATCGTGTTTTCCATCGCGGAGATCTATTACTGGCGACGGTTGGAGCCCGAGACACCGCTCATCATCGTGCGGAGCGACACCGTGCCCGACGATATTCGCGAGATCTACGAGGCCGACGGCCTGCTCACGGCGCGGGGCGGGTCCACCTCCCACGCGGCCATCGTGGCGCACCGGCTGGGAAAAACCTGTGTGGTGGGGTGCGCCGATTTGATCTGTATGGAAAAAGACAAGGCCTGTTCAGTGGGAGGCAGGCCCCTTAAATCGGGGGAATGGGTCAGCATCGACGGCCTTGAGGGGTCCGTCTATCTGGGTAAAATGAACGTACGGAAATGGGAAAGGGGCTAGCATGGGCGCTTCGACGATCGACGACGGAAAAAGCGGCCTCAAGCTGGGGATCAACGGCCTGGGGAGGATCGGCAAACTGACGCTCCGGCACCACATCGCCCGCAAGTATTTCCGTGCACTGGTGGTGAACGTGGGCCGGGATGTGGGCATGTCCATCCACGACATCGCCCACTACCTGGACAGGGATTCCACCTACGGCTCCCTCGGGTCTTATCTCCACGGGTTCCGGGGCGGGAGGGTCATAGAAGAGGCCAACGAAAAAGAAGGGACCCTGATTGCGGACGGGATCAAGGTCTGGTTTCTGAGGGCGGCCAGAGATCCCCGGGAGATCGGATGGACCGACAACGGTGTGAGACTGGTGGTGGACACCACCGGCCGGTTCCTGGATCCTACGCTCCAGCCCCGTGACGAGGGGGGCTGCGCCAGGGGCCACCTGGAGAGCGGCGCGGAAAAGGTGATTCTTTCAGCGCCGTTCAAAATCAAGGACAAAAGCCGGACCATGCCGGATGATGCGGTCACCACGGTCATGGGGATCAACGAGGACGACTATGACCCCCGGAAACACCGGATCATTTCCAGCGCGTCCTGCACGACCACGTGCCTGGCGCACATGATGAAACCGCTTCTGGACCGGTTCGGCGCCCAGCGGATACTTACCGCGTCCATGGCCACGGTGCATGCCGCTACCGGCTCCCAGGCGGTCCTGGACCGGCTGCCAAAGGCCGGTGCGCTCGATCTTCGGAAAAACCGGAGCATCATGAACAACATCATCCTCACCACGACGGGGGCCGCAAACACCCTCGGCCTGGTGCTTCCCGACATGCGGCAGATCGGGTTCATCGCCGAATCGGTGAGGATCCCCACTGCCACGGGATCGCTGATCATCCTGGTGGTCAATTTGCAGGAGGAATCCTCAGGCGAATCCATCCGCAGGGAGGCCGTCAACAGCATCTACAGGGAGGCTGCGGCGGGGGACGAAAGAGGGTACCTGCACTATACGGAAGAGCAGAACGTGTCAACGGACATTATCGGGCTTCCCCGGGCAGCGGCCATTATCGAAGGGCACGAAACCCACACGCGCACGGCCGAAGTCAACATCGACCTGAGCAAGGCATGCAGAGCGGAGGGGCGGCGCGAGCAGGGGATTGCGGGCGACGCGGGGACCGGATCGATAACGGTGTCCATTACCCAGGCGGTTATCTACGGTTGGTATGACAACGAGCTGGGAAGCTATGTGAACATGCTGGGAGACCGGACCGTGTCGGTGGCGGAAATGCTTTAGGCGGTCAGTAGATTTTATATTTAGACAGGATAACAGGATTTACATGATTAGTTTCAATCTAAACCCTCCGGCTCTGCTGGAGGACCCGGATAGGTTCTACCGATCCGGGGAGAAAAGAACCAGGCGTATAAGCTGGCTCAAGGTTGTTATGTTGATGAGAGGACTCGAAAAATTGGACCTGAGCTTGAAACGTACAACCAAACGGAGGTTCAACTCATTGATTCGTATTGCGGTTCAACCCCCGTTTCCGTCATTCCCGCGCAGGCGGGAATCCAGGCTCACGTTCGTCTGGATCCCCGCCTGCGCGGGGATGACAGTTCGTGTGTTGCATATGGAGGTATAAAAAAACGACTTCGGTTGGAATCAAGTTAAGCTTGATTCATGGATTGAAATTTGAGCCCCCTTCGAGGGAGCATCCTGATGCCGGACGTTTATCCCGCGGAGCGGGGCTCTGCGGGAGGAGTCTCACTTTTCTCTGTGTGCACTGTGTCTCTGTGTGAGAATTTATGGTTTGTTTGTCGCATACGAGTAACTAAGTATAAAAGGAGTCACCGGCGGGCGCGGCCGCGACCGGTTTCGCGCCGCCGATAAAAACAAATGATTATTTTGAAACTTGCGCTATATGCATGCGCCGGGTTCCTGTGCCATCTGTTGTTTCCTGACGGCGCATGGGCATGGGGGCCGGGCGTGCATGCGGTGACGGCCCTCGGCGCCTTGAGGGATGCAGGGGAATTGATGCCGTCCATTGCGGGCATCATCACCTCGTTTCCCAGGGAATACATGTACGGGTCGTTTGCGGCGGATTTTTTCATCGGAAAAAGCATCACCAGGAGACAAGACCATCCCCACCACTGGGAGGGGGGCTTCGGTTTCCTGCGGGATGCGGCAAATGACCGGGAGGCCGCCTTTGCCTATGGTTTCCTCAGCCACCTGGCGGCCGATGTCATCGCCCACAACTTTTTCGTACCCAATCTGCTGACATCCCCCCTCGCCACCCCGAGCAAAGGGCATATCTATTGGGAGGTCAAGGCAGACCGGGCGGTGGGCCGCGGCTACACCCGCGTTGCCAAAGAGATATTGAGCATGGAGCACCAGGCCTGCGACGACCTCCTCAATCTCGGTGCACGCACTAGCCGCAACGGCCTGGCCGCCAAGAAGCATTTCTTTACCCAGACGGTCAAATTCTTCGATTACTACAACACGGCGCGCCATCTTCTCTTACCCGATGAAGGCTATGAAGAAAAGGCCTTCACCGATTACATCGCCGTCATGGTCGGTTTTTCCTGCCGGATGGTGCAAAACCTGCTCATGGGACCCGATTCGGCCCCCTGTATCCGGTACGATCCCATGGGAAAGCGGAATCTGAGCACGGCCAGGCGAAGGGCCCTGTTGTCGAAGGCTACGGGGTATCCAAGCCCCGTCAAGCAGTTCCCCGTGGCCGAGGATCTCCTGGAACTATGAACCGAATAAGGATATTGCCGGAGCGTACCGCCTCTCAGATTGCGGCGGGCGAGGTGGTGGAAAGACCGTCATCCGTGGTCCGGGAATTGATGGACAACAGCATTGACGCGGGTGCGGACCGCGTTGTCGTTCGCGTGGAAGCGGGCGGCAAACGCCGTGTCAGGGTGAGCGACAACGGTTCGGGCATGAACCGGGACGACCTCCTTCTCTGCGTGGAGCGCCATGCCACCAGCAAGATCGAAACCGCGGACGAC
>JAFDKD010000546.1 GCA_019307165.1 Deltaproteobacteria bacterium
GACCCCAACGTTACCATGCTGCTGGGACCAATGAAAGATTTCGTATTCGGCTGTCTCATCGTCTTGTTCGTCATCTTCAAACCCGAGGGCTTAGTAGGACTTTGGAACCGGGTCAGGGACTACTTCAAAATCTGGCCACTGCCGTACATCTCAAAATAGCCGCTAACTAAACACGCCAGGGGCGGGACCAAATTGCCATAAGATGAAGAATCCTGCTTCAAACATATTGTGTTAAAAGATTTCTACCTGGAGCCTGTCGGGGAATCCGACAGGCTCCATTGTTTTTCATTTGTTCTTTGAAAAATCAAATACGCCACAAACCGAAATCTGCTTACCTCTTTGAGTTCGAGGCTTTTATCCCCAAATAGCCGGCCTGATCTCTCTAAAGATGGCTGTAGAGCCCTTTTCATAGGGCGTTTGGAAGCAAGAAAACCGATACGTATCCCAAAGTCTTCGATATCGTGCCATGGACAATCAATACCATTTTTTAACATCAGTTCCAACTTGCGAATCCCTTGTCCCTGAGAGATTTTCAGCCTATTCCATGACCAATTTCACTCACTCGATTGGGAGAAGACCCTGAAAAATTTAGGTGTGCTGAAATCGTCTTGCCAATAAGTCATTTATTTGCGAAACGCGACACTTTATTTTTTTAATTGTCCGATTCTTACTGTTTGGAATGAGTAACTTTACAATTAAATTAGGGAGGAAAGGGCATGTTAAAAAACCTGTTATTGCCGCTAAAGATCAAGAGTATGGAATTGGCCAATCGCGTGGTTATGCCGGCAATGGGCACGTCATTGGGATCCGATGCCATGGTTGGCGAACCGCTTCTGGCTTATATGAAACGCCGTGCCAAAGGCGGTGCAGGGCTAATAATCACGGAAGTCACTGCCGTGCATCTCAGCGGGGCGGCCTCGCCAAATCAGCCCGCCGTTTACGACGATCGTTTTATCCCGGGGCTCAAAAAGCTAGCGGACTGTGTCCACCAAGCTGGAGGCAAGGTGGCCATGCAGCTCCATCATGCAGGGCGTGAAAGTTATTACCTCCTGAAAAAGGGTGAAGCTCTATCCCCATCAGCCGTCCCCAGCCTTATGCTCCGTCTGGTTCCCCGGGAAATGACAAGAGAGGAGATTCTGAAAATTATCGCTTCCTTCGGTCAAGCGGCGGTGCGGGCCCGGGAAGCCGGGTT
The DNA here is from genome assembly GCA_019307165.1 of Deltaproteobacteria bacterium. Classification (GTDB taxonomy): domain Bacteria; phylum Desulfobacterota; class DSM-4660; order Desulfatiglandales; family Desulfatiglandaceae; genus JAFDKD01. The sequence goes on from JAFDKD010000546.1 coordinate 1,193, forward strand.
TGACGCGGTCGAGGTTCATGGAGCTCATGGTTATCTCCTGATGCAATTCCTTTCCGCACTCTCCAACCTGCGCGAAGATGAATACGGAGGATCTCTGACCAACCGCGCTCGGTTCGTTGTCGAGGTCCTTCAGGCGGTCCGCCAGGGGGTGGGAGATGATTACCCGGTTTTGCTGCGTCTATCCGTCGAGGAATTCATACAAAACGGCTATACGGTGGAGGACATCCAGACGATCCTCCCGGATTTGGTCAAGGCCGGAGCAGATGTTATTCATGCCTCAGTGGGGACATTTGGAAGCCCGGGCCTTATCTTCTGCGCGCCGTCCGAGTATGAGCCTGGCTTCAACGCCTGCGGGCCAAGAAGGTCAAAGAAACGGTGGATGTGCCGGTCATCGCGGTGGGCCGTTTTACCGACCCCCTTCTGGCCGATGAAATAATCTCCAGCGGACAAGCCGACCTGGTGGCCTTTGGGCGCCAACATCTTGCCGATCCGGACTTTTTGGTCAAGGCCAGGGAGGGCCGAGCCGAGGACATCAGGAAATGCCTCGGCTGCAACCAGGGCTGTATCGAGCGTGAAATCTTAGAGGGTAAAAAGATTCGCTGCGCCATTAACCCCGAGACCGGCCAAGAGCTGATCTATCCGAAAGGTCCGGCGGCGAAAAGCCGTAGTGTTTGGGTAATCGGGGCCGGGCCCGCTGGCTTGACCGCTGCTTCCGAGGCTGCCAGGCTTGGTCATCAGGTGACCCTGTTTGAAAAAGAGGAGAAGGCCGGTGGGCAATTGTATTTTGCCAGCCAAGCCCCCTATAAAGGGGTATACGGTGAATGGCGGTCGTGGCTTATTTCTAATGTTGAAAAGCTAGGCGTTAAAGTTCAGACCAATACTCTGGTCACGGATGCACTGTTGGAGAAAGGGGAACCAGAGGTTGTCATTTTGGCTACCGGCGGGGCACCGGACATTCCGTCTATTCCGGGTATTGATCGGCCGATGGTTTGTAGTGCCATGCAAATCCTCGGCAACCAAGTCCCGGCATCAGAAAACGTGGTTGCACTCGGGGGTGGATTGATCGGTATGGAGACCTCCGACTTTCTTACCGAAAGTGGAAGCAAGGTCACCCTGGTTGAAGTTTTGAAGCGATCCCCGGTCAAGAAATTCTCTGCTCACGGTTTTATGCTCCATAACCGTTTGCGGGAAAAGGGATGTCGCCTTTTATATAATACTGCGCTGGAACGCATCCAGGAAAATTCAGTCACGGTCGTCAGTGAAGATCAAAAAGAGACGATCTCGCCTATTGACCAGGTAGTGATTGCCACGGGAATGAAATCCCGCGAGGAGCTGAGAAGGATCTTGACAGAAAGGAACATTCGCCACTTCATTGTTGGGGACGCTTCACAGGTCCGTCGCATCATCGAAGCGACAGAGGAAGGGGCCAAGGCAGCCTGGGATGTTTAATCTATTGCAACCGGTGCCTCGTTTCCATTGACACGTTCCGAGAATGAAGGTCTAATCCGGCATATAGTTGCATTTGGCACCTCCTTTTGAATAAGGGTTTTGGAATTTCTCCGTGCTAACATGCTTCAGGAGCTTGAAAAATTTAAAACCTTGGGAAGAAAAGCGTTGAAAGGGGCTCTAACGTGGGGCGACTTGATGGAAAGGCGATGGTGATCACGGGTGGTGCAGGTGAAATAGGCTCTTTTGCGGGAGAGCTTTTTGTTGAGGAGGGCTCCAAGGTCCTGCTTGTTGACCTGAAGAAAGAGGCCCTCGAAAAAGCCGTCCAGAGCATTGGAAGCGATGCAGTAAGCTATGCTGTCGCTGATGTCACACAACCTGAGCAGGTTGAAGCTTACGTGAAAACGGCGGTTGAGCGTTACGGTGGAATTGATGTGTTTTTAAACAATGCCGGAATTGAGGGCCCCGTCCATCCTCTGCCTGCGTATGAAGTCGATGACTTCGACAAAATCATTGCGGTGAATGTTCGTGGCGTCTTCCTGGGGATGAAGCACGTGCTACCTGTTATGGCGGAGAAAGGTGCCGGGAGCATCGTTATCAGTTCGTCAATTGCCGGCGTTATCGGATCTCCCGGGATGGTTGCTTACACTGCCAGCAAACACGCGACTATCGGCATCATGCGCGTTGCTGCGATCGAAGTAGCCCCGCTCGGAATCAGGGTCAACACCATCAATCCTGGGCCAGTCGAGAGTCGAATGATGCATCGATCCAAGGAAAGAATTCTCAAGAACACCCCTGATGGCCGTTACGCCACACTTGAAGAAATTGCCAAGATGATGCTGTTCCTTGCAAGTGACGAAAGCAGTCATTGTACCGGTGGGATGTACATGGTGGACGGAGGAACTACCTGCCGTTAACCAAACAAAGACTGCTTTGGTTTAAAGTAAGCTGCAAAAATCTACATTAGCACCAAAACATTTTGTTGGTTACCGAATACATTTCCTGTCGTTACTTTAAAAAGCAGTCCAAGTTCTCTGGAAAAGGTGCCGAGACATATGATAAGCCTTTGATTCCGGATTATGCCTCAGATTGGCCTCAAAGCGCTTGGCCGTCATATAACTATTTGATATAATGCTATTAAATTGATTGTAGAACCTTGGTCAAAAACCATTGACAGGAGGACGACAGCCGATGCCATACGAAGACTATCACACAATGAAAGTACACGTTGACAAGAAAGTGGCCTTTGTCACCATCGACAATCCGCCGATAAACCTGATGACCGGCCGGATGATGTGGGAACTGCTCAACCTGTCGGAAGAGATCGCCGCGGACGACAACGTCCGGGTCGTTGTGTTTGACAGCGCAGATCCCGACTATTTTATCGCCCATTTCGACCTCAACGCTCTGATTCGGTATCCGGACCTGCCTCCGTCCAAAGGCACGGAACTCCACCGGCTGAATAAAACCTGCGAAAATTTCCGCCGCATGCCCAAAGTCAGCATTGCCAAACTCGAAGGCCGAACCCGCGGGGGCGGCAGCGAGTTTGTGCTGGGTCTGGACATGCGGTTCGGAGCTATCGGCCGTGCGATTCTGAACCAGCCCGAAGTCGCCTTGGGCATCCTGCCCGGAGGAGGCGGAACCCAGAGGCTGTCGCGTTTGGTCGGCCAGGCCAGGGCGCTTGAAGCGTTGCTGGGCTGTCATGATTTCCCGGCTGAACTAGCAGAGCGGTACGGCTGGATCAACCGGGCCTTGCCGCCGGAACAATTAACGCCTTTTGTCGAAAACCTGGCCTTCAGCATCGCCGCTTATCCTCCCGAAGCGGTTTCCCGCTGTAAAACTTCGGCCCTCAACGCGGCTGAAATGCCTCTTTTCGACGGATTGATCGAAGAATCTTACCTGTTTGATCAATTGGCAACCCTGTCGGAGCCCAAAGTCCGCATGAAAAAGGTTTTGGATGCCGGCGGACAGACACGGGAAGGTGAGATGGATTTTGATCGGTTGATGAAAAAGGCGCAACTTGCGTGAAGAGCTCTCCCGTCTGGAAAGTATGCCCCGCAAGCAGCCCAGGGTTTCGAGACATATAGGGCGTGTCGGCAATGGATGTACTATGGATAAAGTACCTATTAGATACCCCCATACCCGACAAGACCTGTGATAGCCATTCAGGTAAAGATATGGTTCACCCCAAAATCCCGAGATATGTCTGACTTATGCTGCCCTCCCCTTCGTGATCGCTGAGAGCGCTTCTCTTATCTGCTCGGGGCCGGGACTCCCGAGATACCGGCTCGTCGTGTTTGGGTTTTGTGCCTGAGCACCGCTTGGATGTGGCCGAGCTCTCTTCCAGTTCCGCCGCGACGGGGGCTCACTACCGATGAGGCCCCGGACTTAAATCCGATCGATGACGACGTGCTCCTTGGCCAACCACATCGAAGATCGCGAAAAATCAATGAAATGTTTTTCGTCTTCGATCAGGGCGGCCAACGCCGCAGCGCCTTCAGGGGTGGCGAAGGCCTCGCTAATAAAGGCCCGGTCGAACCATAGTTCGGCGTGGCCGCAATAAGGAGGTACCTCGGTTCCGCGCGCTTCTTTGAAAAGGTCGTTCAGTTCATCGTCCAGCCGGTGCGCCTGGATGTAGCGCAAGGCCCGGACGGCGGGCCCGAACTGCCTGACCTTGGGACCGTGGTTCACCCGCCAGTAAAACTGGGCTTCTTCCAGGCTTTGTTGGGGGTTATGGTTAAAGGGGTAATAATATTTGACCAGTGGGCTTTTTTCCGTGGCCACGATGTTTTCCGGCGTAGGATTGATCTGTGGCACCTCGTAGCAGCACCACCCCGGAGAGCGCTTCAGATCGACAAACTTTTTTTCGTCCTCGACCAGTTCCTCGGCCGCCTCAATCGCCTCGGCTGCGCTGTACGCTTCCAAGAGCACCTCCCGGCTAGACCACCACAATTCGGCCACCCCGTCGTAGGGCGGTTCCATCTGCCCCCGATCTCCAGGCAGCAACTCGTTGACCGGATCGTCAAGTAAGGGGTCAAATCTTCGTTTGACTTTTCTCTGAATCATATCTCTTATCTTTTCATAATGCATTTTAAACTTACGGCTTTCCAGTTTCTTTCTGACTCGATTAACTGGTGAACTTAGTGAGTTGTAATTATTTAAGTTAAATTTCTGTCCTATTTTTTGTAAATATGACTTTTACCATCTTAATGAACTTTTCGCTAACAAGAATGGATGGCAGGTTCTTTTAAGTGGTTTGGACATGGTTTTTGATACTATTTATTCACACAAGACAAGAAAAGTCAATCGAAGATTTGACCCCTTTAATGATTTTATCGGTATTGGAATTTGGCTACTTGACGTAACGGGAGATGTGACACTTATGCGCTGCACGGCCGACAACGGCACCGAAGGCAGTATCGGAATCTGGTTACTTGA
>JAFDKD010000547.1 GCA_019307165.1 Deltaproteobacteria bacterium
CCCATATTATAGCGAAAGCACCATTTCCTGGATATCCCCCTTGGTGAATTCAAAGGAAGGCGTCTATTTTGCCATGTTGTTTACCCTCCGGGAAAGCCGGAGGACTTCAGATCCTGTGTTGCCAAGGATTCGCGGTAAACGACTACAGCTTCACCCTTGACGCCTTGTCTCTGAAGCCCTCCGGTTTTTGCAACGTTGGGGTAATGAGGATTTGATCCCGGTATTTTGTGTAGATTCGGGCCGTCGGAAGGCTTTTGTGTGACCACAAGCAGAACAAGTGGAGATAAAGATGAGACGCAGCCAGAAGATATTGACCCGGCCCGAGTGGTGCATCAACCGTGCCTACTACAAATCTATGGGCTACGGCGATGCCGATTTGGACAAGCCCATGATCGGCATTGCCAATGCCTGGAGCACCACCGTTCCCGGCCACTATAACCTGCGCCAGGTCGCCGAGGCCGTGAAGGAGGGCATCCGCTCCGCGGGCGGAACCCCGGTGGAGTTTGGTGTCATCGGCGCTTGCGACGGGATCGCCGAAGGCCATGAAGGAATGCGTTACATTCTGCCCACCCGCGATGTCATTGCCGATAGCATTGAGCTTATGGTACAAGCCCACCAATACGACGGCGTGGCGCTCTTGGGTTCCTGTGACAAGATCGTGCCCGGCATGCTTATGGCGGCGGCCCGTTTGGACCTTCCCGCCATTCTGATCAACGGCGGGCCTATGCTGGGCGGTCCGATAATCGCCGGTCGCAAGGCTGACACCACCAGCATCATAGAGGGCGTGGGCCGGGACGACCTAATTGCCATGGAGGAGAGCTGTGCACCATCGTGCGGATCGTGCTCCTTTCTGGGAACTGCCAACACCATGTGCTGCATCGCCGAGGCCCTTGGGATGTCTCTAACCGGTAGCGCCATGATTCCGGCCACCCACAGCGAACGGTTTCGAGTTGCCCGCCAGGCGGGAGAGGCCATAGTTCGCATGGTGATGGATGGGCTCACGGCCCGCCGGATCATCACGCGTCAGAGCTTGGAGAACGCGGTCAGACTCACTTCGGCCATCGGTGGTTCCACCAACGCGGCCCTGCATGTTCCGGCCATTGCCTATGAGGCCGAGCTGGAGTTCGATATCGACCTTTTCGATGACCTCAGCCGTACCACCCCGCTCATCGCCAAAATGAATCCGGCGGCCTCGGCCAATGTCATCGATTTCTACCAATCCGGCGGTGTGCCTGCTGTCATGGCTGAGCTTCTGCCCCTTTTACATGGCGACGTCCTCACCGTGACCGGCAAAACAATGGCCCAAAACCTGGCCAACGCGTCTTCCCCCGACAACGAGGTGATAAAGACCCTTGCGAGTCCCTTCAGTACCAGCGGGGGACTGGCAATCCTCAGGGGCAGTTTGGCCCCGGATTCGGCAGCAACCAAACCCGCGGCCATAGATTCTTCCATGTGGACCTTCCAGGGCCCGGCCCGAGTCTTTGACAGTGAGGAGCTGGCGAATCAGGCAATAATGGACGGCGTGGTGAAGCCTGGCGATGTGGTGGTCATACGCTACGAGGGTCCCAAGGGGGGGCCTGGCATGCCGGAGATGTTCAAGGCCATGAAGCTGATCCACGGTCTGGGAATGGGCAAGGAGGTGGCTCTGGTTACTGATGGGCGCTTTTCGGGGACCAACAACGGTTGCTTTGTAGGGCATATCTCTCCGGAAGCCCAGGAGGGTGGGCCGATCGCTCTAGTACGCGACAACGACATGATCAAGATTGACATCCCCTTGAAGCGATTGGACATAGAGGTTAATGCAGAGGAATTGAGGCGGCGGTATGAAGCCTGGCGGGCGCCACCTCCAAGAGTTCGTAAAGGATATCTCTTCCTCTATAGCCAGCTTGCTCAGTCAGCTGACAAGGGAGCAATCATAAGGAACCGAGCCTAAGGGTTTTTTATTGGGATTATATCAAAGGGAATAAATCTTTCGGTTTTATTTACTGAACAGCCCAGCCGATGAAGCCCGGTGCTTGAGCAGGGCAATCATCGTATCGATATTAGGGGTAAGCAAACCATTCATTTTCCCAAACTCCTGAGGGACAGAAAGGATTGAGTGAATTTCCATCGGCCGTTGATGTTCAAGGTCCTGTAACATTGATGGTTTGTGGGCGCCGATATTCTTTGCACTAGCGATACGGTCCTCTATGTCGATGTCGATTTTGATTCCTAAAGAATCTGCGATTGCGATAACTTCTTCCATTATCTTGATACATAAAGATTTAAGTTCAGGGTTTGATAACACTTCAGAAAGAGGGGAAGAAGTAAGTGTGCAAATAGGAGAGAAAGCGATATTACTGAGTAGTTTATTCCAGATTTCTTTGCGTATATCTTCAGCTACCGGTACAGCAAGCCCGGCCCGATCGAGAGCGAAATTAATACGCTTGCATCGCTCAGAAATTGATTTGTCCGGTTCCCCTATTCGCAATAGATTGCGACTGACAGATGAGTTACGGACCACGCCGGGTTCAACAATCATATTTGCCGAATAAACAACTCCCCCTACAGCTCGTTCAGGTCCAATTTCGTTCCACCAGCGGCTACCCGGGTCAAGAACTTCAATTCGGCGTTCTTTTGCGGGTTCGTCTATCCCGTAGAAGTACCACCAGGGAATTCCGTTCATCGCAAATATGATAGTTGTTTCATCACTTATCAACGCTTTGATACTATCAACAATACCCGTTAAGGATGGGCCTTTTAAGGTTATGATGACTACATCTTGTATCCCGACCTCGGTTGGATCGTGTGTTGCTTTCAGATATGTCTGAAATGTTTCATCTCCGACAATAAGCTTCAGTCCATTCTGTTTAATAGCGTCCAGGTGCGGTCCTCGTGCGATCGCACATACATCTTCACCCGCCATGGCAAGACGGGTTGCAAAATTGCTACCGACTGCACCGGCACCGTAGATACAAATTTTCATAAACAGATCCTCGTTGTTAAAATATAAAAGTCGGATACAATATATTGAATGCTGAAACTTGGGCGCCGGGTGTTTAAAAGGTTCCCGGGTATTTCCCGCCGTCGATCAGCAGGTTCTGACCGGTGATGAAGCTGGCCTGAGTACTGCAAAGATAGGCGCAGTAGTTTCCTAATTCGACCGGTTCGCCGAATCTGCCCGCTGCGACCAGACCCGTCCGGATGGCCCGCATTTCCTCGTAGGGCCTGTTTTGCTTCTTGGCCAACGCACGCGTATTAGATTGGTGACGTTCGGTATCGAAATCACCTGGCAGCAGATTGTTGATGGTCACGTTGTGTTTGGCCACCTCGCGGGCGACTCCGGCAACGAAACCGGTAAGGCCGGACCGGGCGCCATTCGAAAGCCCGAGGATACTGATCGGTGCTTTCACGGCGCTCGAGGTAATATTTACGATACGTCCGAACTTGCGAGAGATCATACCGTCCACCGTGTCCTTGATAAAGAATATGGCCCCCAACATGTTGCCATTAAGCGCCGCGATCCAGGCGTCACGATCCCAATCACGGAAATTTCCGGTGGGTGGTCCGCCCGAATTGTTGATCAAAATATCAGGCTCCGGACAGGCCTTCAGCACTTCCGCCCGCCCCTCGTCGGTGGTGATGTCCACCGCCACAGGCGTTACCTTGACGCCAGTGGCCGTGCGGATTTCCTCGGCTGCGGCCTCGATGTTTGCACGCGTGCGAGCGACGATGGTCACATCAACGCCTTCACGTGCCAGCGATATAGCACACGCCTTTCCCAGACCGGCGCTGGCGCCTCCGACGATAGCTTTTTTTCCTGCAATTCCAAAATCCATACTTTTTTCTCCTTTTTTGTAACATCCATGGGATACTTTCGACTACAAGCGATAGAAATACATAAAATGGGTCAACCAAAAATATTATTACCAGGCGAGGATGACTGTCAAGAAAAATGTGGAAGAGTAAGGGGTAGAACTTTTAGACAGGGGTGCGGCAGTGGTTGCAGGCACGGCTTAAGCCTTATTAAATATCCATAATACTTGACCCTATAGTTGCAT
>JAFDKD010000548.1 GCA_019307165.1 Deltaproteobacteria bacterium
GCATACCAGAAAAATGGTTTTTCCGGCGATGCTAAAGAGGAGGTGCCTTTTATATGATTATCAAGGGAACGTTTCTTACACGATTAGACTTGTCGGAGCGTAGCGGAGATCCCGCCGTCCTTGGGCGGGGCCGTCCCTACGGCCGGCGACCGGAAGTCGGAGGGCCGAGGGCATATGTTGGGGGTTTGAGGCAAAAGACAGATAACAAAGGGCGGAATACAGAGAATATCGAATAGCGAATACCTGCCTTCCGAAGTCTTGCACGAAGGAAGGTCGAACAAGGAATGTCGAATTAATGAAGAAAGAAGAACCAAGAACCAGGAACGAGGAACCAAGAACGAGGAACCAGGAACCAAGAACAAGGAACAGCTGACCAAGTCAGGTCTCAACCCGCAACGCGTAACTCGCAACCCGCAACACACAACTGACAACAAACGGCTGACGAAGTCAGCCCTGAACAATGTTCAATCTTCAATGTTCAATGTTCAATCTTCAATGTTCAATGTTCCCTTTCCAGGGCATATCGATTGATCCGGAGGAGATCATCCTTGGCCGCGGTGCGTGGAAATGGGTCAAGGCATGACGATGCCTTGTCGATATAGGAAAGGGCCTCCTTTCGGACCCGCTCGATCGCGGCGTTTTGGCGGACCAACTCAATCAGATACCGGTGATCCGCGTCGCTCGCGCTATCGCCCGCGAACAGGCCTTCCAGTCGTTGCCTTTCCTCCCCATTCATACCGGCAAGGGTGTAGATAAGGGGAAGGGTCATTTTACCTTCCCTCAAGTCCTTGCCCACCGGCTTGCCGAGTTGCGCTTCATCCGACGTATAGTCGAGCAGGTCGTCCGCCATCTGAAAGGCAATGCCCAAATTGAAGCCGAATTCGGCTAAGGCCTGCGCAGCTTCGGGATCCGATTGCGCCAAGATGGCGCCGCAGCTGCACGAGGTGGACAGAAGAGCGGCGGTCTTGGCCTCGATGATCTCGAAATACAGCTCCCTCCCGGTATGCCAGTCGCGGGTGTGCAGGAGTTCGAGAATCTGTCCTTCGGTCATCCTGAGGGCCGTATCGGTCAGTTTGCCCAGAAAAGCGAGGTTTCCGGAGCTTACGGCGATGGACAGGCATTTGGAATAGAGGAAATCACCTTCCAGTACGGCCGCATGGTTCCCCCATTCCCGGTTCACTGAAGGCTTATTTCGACGTATGTCGGCGTTGTCAAGAATATCGTCATGGATCAGCGAGGCGGCGTGAATGTATTCGAATATCGTTGACAGGCGGTAAATGTCGTCCCCGTCATGCCCGCAGAGCCGGCACGACAGGATAAAGAGGAACGGTCGAAGCCGCTTGCCCTGACCCAACAGGCTGTGAGCGCCCATGTCGCATACCAGGGACACGGGCGAGCTTAGGCCTTTTTCCAACTCCCGGTCGATTCTCTGGAAGTCCGCCCTGTATTTATCGAATATGGCGCTGTTCGTTTCCATCCGTATCTAACAATCAAGCACTTCCGCTTTCGCCCGTATCCTCCGATTATCCATTTCACATTCAAAACCCGACCCTGTTCGATCACTGCCGGACCGCGTCAAAATTTCCGGCATAGACGGCGAACCTTACCTCACCCAAAGCGGGATTTATTGAGGAATGCGAAAGACCGCTTTTTGCGCCGGGTAATCATGTATTAGTAGGGCATGACAGATTTCATGTCAAAGCAAATTTCAACTTCAATCATCACTGTTCAGTGTTCAATGTTCACTGTTCACTCTTCAATCATCACTGTTCAATGTCCACTGTTCACTGCCCAATGTTCAATGTCCAGGCTCCCCACCAAATCGTACCCCTGCGCCTCGCGAATAAACACCGGCATGATTTCGCCTTCAATCCCCCGCCCCTCGTTGATGAGCACCCTCCCGTCCACCTCCGGCGCCATGGTCGCGGTCCTGCCGGTGAGGAGCAAATCGGTCTCGGAACATACCCCTTCAACGAGCACGGGCAACGTGCGTCCGACGAACCGTCGACTCCTGCGCTCAACGATTTCCTGTTGAAGGGCCATGATTTCTTCGCGTCTTTTTTGTGCCGCCTCTTCCGGCACCGCCCCTGCAAACCGGGCCGCGCGCGCGCCTTGCTCCGGGCTGAAAACAAACGCGCCCAGATAATCCAATTCCGCCTGCCGGACAAATTCGCGAAGTTCCCGAAACATGGATGCCGTCTCCCCGGGAAATCCCAGCATCAGGGTGGTCCTCACGCTGATGGCGCGCCGCCGCGACCGTATTCTCTCGATCAATGCCATCGGCGGTTCATTCCCCGGCTCCCGACCCATGGCCGTCAACTGCCGCCTGTTGACATGCTGAAGCGGTATATCGAGGTAAGGACAGATGACCTCATGGTCCTCTATGAGTTGAAGGAGCCGGTCGGAAATCCGTTCCGGGTGGCAGTAGAGCAGCCGGATCCAGCGAATGCCCCGAATATGGACCATGGCCTCCAGCAGGTCTTCCAGCCCTCCCTCACCGGGCCGGTCCCCCCCGTAAAAAGTCGTGTCCTGGGCCACCAGGTTGATCTCTCGCACACCGCGGGATGCCATGATGCCCGCCTCTTCCACCAGCGATTCCAGAGGTCGGCTTCTGTAGGGGCCTCTCAGTTTAGGAATGATGCAATACGTGCAGCCGTGCGAGCAACCCTCGGCAATTTTCAGGTATGCGCTGTAAAAGGGGGTGCTTTGAATCCGTGGAACGGCATGGTCCGCCAGATAAGTAGGCCTGGAGATCAACATGGGCGGGGCGTCTTCGGCGGGGCGTTCAAGCACACGGACGATGCGAGCGATATCGCCGGTCCCCAGCCAGCCGTCCACCTCGGGGATTTCGCGCAGCAGTTTATATCCATACCGCTGCACAAAACAGCCGGCCACAATGACGCGCTTCAGCCTGCCCTCCTGTTTCAGCCTCACCGCCTCGAGAATGGCCTCCACCGCCTCTTCCGCGGCCGCCTGGATAAAACCGCACGTATTGATGACCGCAATCCTTGCCTCTTCGATGCTTTGGGCGATACCGAACCCGCCCGCCGCCAGGATGCCGAGCATGTGCTCACTGTCCACACGGTTCTTGGCGCAGCCCAGGCTGATGAGGAATACGTTTTTATTTGGGTCCATGGTCATTTTGGAGGTTTTAGGTGTCAGGTGTCAGCGCTGCCTCTAGCCTGGGGGGCGGCCCCGCCCAAGGACGGCGGGATCTCCGCTACGCTCCGACAAGTCTAATCGATCGGGAAACTTCACGAAGACGGAAACCTCCGTGCTCGTTGTCGTTGTCGCGCTCGTAATCGTTATCGATTTCAATCAATGACTCACACAAATCGCCGTAGGGTGGGATTTTACATCCCACCACTGAGACAGGCAATGGACAACCGATCTTCG
>JAFDKD010000549.1 GCA_019307165.1 Deltaproteobacteria bacterium
CCATAATAGAATCTGTGAGAACCTGTGAAAGCGAAGATCCAGAGGGTATAGCCGATCGCCTTGCTGTGCGTGTCGCCATCCGGAGTTGTCATTTTCTATCTCACTTTCTGTCCTATCTCATTGGAAATCTATTCCCAACACTTTTCTCAGCAAGCATAGTCAAACGGGTGAATCGGCGGATCTGCAAGGTGCAGCCACACCGATTCGCCCTTCTTCCATTTCCAAGCGGCCAGCGCGGTATCGGACGCGTTGCTGGGGCCGGAAAGATCTATACCGATTACGTACATCTGGGTCAGAGAACTCAAATTTCGCCACTGATATGGGTTTATGCGAAGAGCCAAGGACGAGCAGGAAAGGCTAAGGATTTCATGAATTCACGGGGTCTCGCTATCTCCCATCCCGTCGGCCACATCCTCCAGTCCGTATCTGGTCAAAGTCTCGCGGGTGGGCAAACCCGTTTTCAGGTCCCACCCCATGAGGGTGTAGTAGTCATCTTTCATCCGCTCTAGCTCCTCCGGGCTGAAGCCGAGCTCCGGGAGGGGCTTCCCGCCGGGTCGTATCCGGCCGTAGTAGGCCTTGGACAGGCGGTCGTCATCCCGGGTCAGGCCACATTTGCCCAGAAAGGCCCGTTCCAGATGGCGGAGCCCGGTCGCCGCATCTTTGAGTTCAACGGGTTCCACATCCCTCCCCAGCCCCAGGGTCATGCACTCGGCGATGACCTCGGTGGATATGGGCAGGCCGGTAAAGGCCGTAAGCCAGGCGCAGACTCCGGTCATGTCGATGATGTCGGTCCGCTCTTCCTCCTGCCGGACCAGGGCGGCCTTGCCTTCCGTGGTCCGGGGCTCGGCCGCCTCCCGGCTGCCCACTTCCCGTTCCGTGCGGTCCTTGTATTTCCGGATGGCCTCCTGGAAGGCCTCTTCATTGTCCGCGCGGAGGTATTTCTGGGCGGCCGCGTATGAAATAAAGGGCTGTGTCTGTAAGTCCTCGCCGATGGCGGACACCGCAGAACCCAAACCAATGGTCTTGACCGGGACCACATGCATGTCAGACGGGGACCCTTTGGACATCACGAGGTAGTCCGCCGAATTCCGGCCGATTTTTTCCGCCGCCTGCGGCAGTCCGTCGGCCAGCAGGTCGCCGATGCCCTCGCGCAGGCTCATCTTGCGGGTCATGTCTATGATGGCTTTAGTGTTCCCCCATTCCATGGCCATGCCGTCCGTGTCATCGGCGGTAATTACACGATTTTCGTGGAGCTTCATCAGCCAAGCCAGGGCATTGGACAGGGACCGGGCATCCAGGCCGTAGCGCTGACAGTCAACGTAGGATTTCCAGAAAACCATGAGGTCGGCGTTTCGCAGGTCCCAGCTCAGGTCGCCATAGGGACTGCACTTGGCCGTGCCCGACCCGGCGCCCTTGATGTTGTACCCGTCGAAACAGGCCACCGGGCAGGCGAAGCATCCCACGCGCCGGTCCAGATGCTCACTGATGAACTCGGCCTCACGTATTGTTTCGCCATCCTCCCAGTCCGTGCCGATCAATCTGTAGGCGGCGCGCATCTCCCTGTCGTGAATGCGCGTCAGGCCGTAGGTGTGAAGCTCTTCGTAATTGCGCGTCTCCCGGATGTCCTCCAGGAGGGATTTGCACCGGGCAAGAAATTCCTCGGGTCTAGCGATGGTCAATCCTCTGGTCCCGCGGACGGCGACGGCCTTGAGATTTTTCGAGCCCATGACCGCTCCCATGCCGGTCCTGCCGGCCGCGTTGCCCGTACCGGACATGACTGCGGCATACACCACCCGGTTTTCACCGGCCTGCCCGATGCAGATCACCTGGACCCGGGGATCGCCAATCTCGTCTTGAATGATCGCAGGGGTCTCGTACGTGTCGCGGCCCCAAACGGCGGAGGCGTCCCGGATCTCGACCCGGTCATCGGCGATGGCCAGATACACCGGGCGGTCAGCACATCCTTCGACGACCAGGTGGTCGTATCCGGCGAATTTCAGTTCGGCCCCGAAATAACCGCCCATGCCTGCGTTGCCGTAGTGTCCCGTCACGGGCGATTTGGCCATCACGTCCGTCCGGCAGGCGCCCCACAGGGGCGTGCCCACCAGGGTCCCGGCCCCGAAAAGCAATACGTTTTCCGCCCCCAGGGGTTCTGTCTCAGCCTCCGCCCCCTCGAACAGGAGCTTTATGTTCACGCCCTTGCCGCCGATGAAACGCAAGTAGGGTTCGATGGGTTCAGTCGATACCCTGCGATCCGTAAGGTTGACCCGAAGGATACTCCCGCCGCGCAGTGGATTCATCATCGCGCTCCCCCCGCAGTTGTGGCTGCCGTTGGAAACGGCATCGCCTTTACCTCGGCAAGACGTGCCACACGCCGCTCGCCCGGTTCCCCAGTGTCAACACCCACGGTCAGGCATTGCGCGTGACAAAAGGGGACGCACTGTGGTTCGCCGCCGCAGAGGTCACAGGCCAAGGCCTCACCACTCTTGACGTCCTGGAAAATGCAGCCGGCCGGACAGGCTTCGATGCATTCCCCGCAACCGGTGCATGCATCGCGGTCAACGGCCAGGAGGCCGCTCTCCGTTCGGGTCAAGGCATCGGCAGGGCAGGCCGGGACGCAGGCCGGCCTGTCGCAGTGCTGACAGACCAGCGGCAAGGGTGCGACCAGGCCGTGGGCTTCTTTTCTCAGTACACGAATGGCGGACCGATCCGGGTTACACTCGCCGAAATGGACCAGCGAACAGACCATTTCGCATTCCCGGCACCCGGTGCATACCGCGGGATTGACGGAGACAAACGCAGCCACAAGCCACCTCCCCATTTGTTCATTCAAAACTATCCATTTCAGCTGTGCTCCACACCGAACCGTTTACGCCAAAATGACATGGAATGAAGCCAAGCATAGCCCGTCTCCTCCCCGCCACCTGAAGCCTCTTTATTCTCAGCACGCATAGTCATACGGATTCTACCGGCAATGATTGCGGGGTGGATCTTCGACTGCTCCGCCAACGCGTTGACCTTCGCCGCTGTTGCTTTGCCATCTCCACAATCGGGAACCGGGACCAATCCATATCCGGCATGCTTTCCGGAAAATCGGCGCCGGGTTCCTTGAGTAAAACCTCCGCCGGAATACCCAGGCCTTTATGCAACGCCCGCATCATTGCCAGCGTAAGTGGTCTTTTTCGGCTTAGCACCTCGGAAACCTTGCTCTTGTTCCCCATAAACGGGGTCATATCTTTTTGGCTGAGCCCGAGCTGTTCCATTCGAAACCTGATGGCATCCACCGGGTCGGGCGGGCTGATAGGGTAGTGCCTGTCTTCATACATCTCCACAAGCGCGGTCAACAGTTCCAACTCATCCATATCAGGGGTGCCGGGCTTGGCGTCCAT
>JAFDKD010000550.1 GCA_019307165.1 Deltaproteobacteria bacterium
CCAGATCAGAAATGCGCAATTTTTTACAAGTTCTAGGAAATCAAGGAGTTGGGCGGAGGCGTACGGTAGTACGCCGCACAACCAACTCCGAAGATTGACGACGAAATTGTGAAAAAGGGCCATTTCTGGATGGAAACTAGCCTATCTTTCTGACTCTCAGAATAAATCCGGACTGGTTCAACCCACATGGGTAATATTCACACTGTAAAATACGGCTATCATTGTTCAATCAGACCTATGAATCAGAAAGCGTGGATTGACGTAAAGTAAAAAGTCCACGCTTTTCTTATTTGTAGCCTATACAATATATTGGGGTGATTGAAACTTGTACGACACCTGTACTATCTCCAACTAATCAGCAACGATTGCTGATAAAAGTGCCAAAGTGTCGGAAAACTATTTGGGTGATTTCAAAAAAAAGCGATGTAATTAATTGAAATATATAGATATATGTGACTTTTTGGACACTCTCACATATAGATGACGAAGAGATCGCCAATATGCTCATCGCCGGAAGTCTGGGGTAGTCCCAATGAGTCAGGCTGCAGGAAGTTGCGGTGTATCACCCGGAAAACGCCCTTGAGGGCTAACAGGCCTCTGGGAATAAAACCCCTCGAAGAAGGATTCAGGAAAGGAGACCGATTAAATGAGAGAAGTCGTTGTGATCGGAGCAGGGTTTCATCCTTACGGGGTGTTCACTGATATTTCGATCTTAGATTTTGGAAAGGTCGCTATCCGCAATGCGCTCAAGGATGCCAATATGGAGTGGGGGGATATTGAGACGGCGTATTGCGGGACGGTCCAGCCGCATATGTCCACCGGACATCAAATCTGTCAGCAGATGGGATTGACCGGTATCGGTATCACCAATGTGGAAAATGCTTCGGCAAGCGGCTCTTCGGCGTTCAGGGAGGCCTATCTGGCTGTGGCTTCGGAAGGGAGCGATGTCGCCCTGGCCATGGGCGTGGATAAAACCCCGGTGAGGCCCAAGTCGAAGCCGCGAGATGGTGCGCCGGCAAAGGAAAAAAATGCATTTCAATCCGAAAAGAAACTCCCGGTTCAATTTTTTGCCGCCATTGCCCAGCAGCATATGGCGGAATACGGCACAACCCGGGATCAACTGGCCCGTGTATCGGTCAAGAGCCATTACAATGCCGGCCTGAACCCCAATGCGCATTTTCAAAAAGCCGTCACCCCGGCAGAGGTTCACGAAGCCCGTATGGTGGCGAATCCATTGACCGTGCTCCATTGTTGTCCGTGGGATGACGGAGGCGCCGCGGTTATCGTCTGTGCTAAGGAAATCGCCGGCAGATATACGGACAAAACGTGCCCGACAGTTGCCTCTTCCGTCCTGAAGAGCGTGCTTGCGGACGGCGACCCTATATCCGGTCTTACCGAGTTCACCGCCAACCTGGCCTACGAGCAGGCCGGGGTCGGGCCGGAAGACCTGGACCTCATCGAACTGCACGATGCCTTCACGATCGAGGAAATTATCTATTCGGAGGCGCTTGGGCTTTGCGCCAAGGGAGAAGGCGGACGCCTGGTCGACGACGATACGACGTCTTTGAATGGAAAACATCCGATCAACAGCAGCGGGGGGCTCATTTCAATGGGGCACCCCATCGGGCCGACCGGCGTCGGCCAGATTGCCGAGATTCTCTGGCAGATGCGGGGCGAGTGCGGAAAGCGCCAGGTACAAAAACCTGTAAGGCTGGCCATGGCGCATATGGTCGGCGCCGGAGGGGTGTGCGTCGTTCATTTGTTCAAAACGTAGTTCAATAAATTTAATCATATTAACATTATGTTATCCGCCTAACCCACCGCCTCGGAAAACTGAATGCCACCATTTCATCTCTTGATTTATCAGGTGAAAAATTACGCTCGCAACATGCCGATTTCCAAGTTGTCGAAAATTATAGTTGACGCCATATTAACTATAGTTTATGGATTAGGTCATGAATTTTTGAGGTAAGAACACGTGAGCTTGGTAAGGGAAATTTCAATAGAATATAGCGTTAACAGCATTGGTAATAAAATCAAGATGTTAAGATCCAATGCGGGGTTCTCTTTGCAAGAGCTTGCTAAAAGAGCCGGGGTTTCGAGCACTGCCATTCATAAAATCGAACGAAGTGAAATGACGCCTACCATTACGGTCCTAATGAAGATTGCCGATGTATTCGGGAAAAAAGTGGGATTTTTCATCGGTGAAGAGGACGGGTTCGATCAGTTCGAGCTGGTTCGGGATGTGGAATTCTACAAGAAAAAGGATAGAAAACGCGTCGCCAATTCGCGAAAAACGATAGAATTCGAGCCAATGACGTTGAAACTCAGGGATGGAAATCTCCATGGAGGGATTTTTTATATCTTACCTGGTGAGAAGAGCATCAACCCAATAACCTCTCACCACGGTGAAGAAATTATCTACCAGCTTGAAGGGGCCATGGAGTGTAGGATTTCCGATAAAACATATGTCCTGAGACCGGGTGACAACTTGCATTTCAGGGCAACCCTTTCCCATTCCTGGAGGGTACTAGGAAATCAGCGATCCGTTAATCTCTGGTTCATGACACCCCCGCCTTTTGGAGCGACAGAGGTTTCGTGGGAGTATTTTTAGGGAATATCGTCAACAAGGCCGCCCTCTTGAATTTCGAATACACAGATGAACAGAGGATGATCAAGGACTCGGCACGCAGACTGATGTGTCGTGAGGTGGTCCCGTATCTCAGCCGCTTTGCAGATGGGCGGAACATGTCACTTCCTGAGATCAAGGTATTGTTAAAGAAGCTGATTCCTTTAGGCTATGGCCTTCGTGCTTGCCGGCGCTGAGCCTGGCAAAGGAATAAATGGGTTGAGCCGTCTCATTGTGGACAAGGAAGTGTCCCCGTATGAGGCCGGAAGCATCAACACGATGCAAGATGGCCATCCCTGATGGAACCACCCAAATCCGGAAACTCATTGTTGCAAGGGAGGTGACCGGAATCGAGGCTTTTGCATAAAACCCGCCATCATGATTCTCCACAAAGGTTTGCGTTTGCAACCTATGCATCGCACGAGATTCGCTCCCAAAGGTAAGATTGCTTAGACAGGACACCGAGAGGAGGTGGGATATGACCGAGAAAAAGTCAATTCCTTTCAAAGAAGGGCTTTTTGAATTCCCGGAGGGAAACGAAAAAGCTGCCCACATATTAGGCGTTCGCTGCAACGCCTGTGGAAAGTATGCATTTCCACCAAGACCTATTTGTATTTCCTGCCATTCTAAAAATGTTGTAACCATTCCGCTGAGTCGTAAAGGTAAGCTGCATTCTTTCACCATTTGCAGGGTTCCCGTTCCAAAAATGAGTCCGCCCTATGCAATAGGCTATATTGATCTCCCAGAGGGAGTCCGGCCTGCGGGTTTGCAAAGTTCTTGAAATAAGGAGAGATCGATATGAACCTTGGCCTTCACTTGAAGCGAACCTCCATGTGGTTTCGGGATCGTACTGCTCTTATCGACGGGGAAAAGCGGTTCACCTTCCACCAGGTCAACGAAAGGGTCAATCGTCTTGCCAATGCACTTACGGGATTGGGGCTAAAAAAAGAAAACCGGGTCGCCCTACTTTCCCCCAACCGGCATCAGCTCATAGAGGCTGAGTACGCGTGTTACAAAAACGGATTTGTACGGGTTCCACTCAATGCAAGACTCTCAATCAGTGAACTGGTCCATATGCTCAACGACTCTGAAGCGCACGCCCTGATTATGGGGCCCGAGTATGTGGAAGACATTGAGGGGGCTAAATCGCAAATTGAAACGGTCAGCCACTTTCTTGCTATATCGGATGGAACACCGGACATGGTCGATTACGAGGAAATTCTGGAGACCGGTTCAGCCGGAGAACCGAATGTTTCGGTTGAACTGGACGATCTCGCTAACCTGGCCTATACGTCAGGGACCAGCGGCGTCCTCAAGGCGGCTATGACCACCCATCGAAACCGGATTGCCATGGTTAAGAAACACCTCTTTGTACCGGACATGGATATCGACAGGCACAGCGTCATGTGCCATGTGGGGCCGGTTACTCATGCAAGCGGCGGGATGACCCTGCCTATCTGGTTGAGAGGAGGCTGTAATGTGCTGCTTTATGGTTTTGATGCAAAAATCCTTTTCGAAACAATCCAAAGGGAACGCGTCACACACCTTTTTCTGGTGCCGACCATGATCAACTTTCTCCTGGCTGATCCGAACATCAAGAAACATGACCTGAGCAGCATCAGAACTATTCTCTACGGTGCCTCTCCCATGCCCGTGGAACGCATCAAACAGGCCCTGGAGATCTTCGGACCGGTCTTGATTCAAGGTTATGGTCAGACAGAGACCAGCTCGGGGTTCACCTTTTTGCCAAAAGAGGATCACGTTTTTGAAGGTGATCCTATCAGGCTCAAGCGGCTTTCCTCTGCGGGGATACCCAACATTGAGGTGGATGTCCGCGTCGTCAATGAAAATGGGGACGATGTCAAACCCGGCGAGGTAGGGGAAATTATCGAGAAGGGCGATGACACCATGGTGGGTTACTGGAAGGCCCCGGAACTCACAGCTGAGAGTATCATAGACGGCTGGATGCACACCCGGGATATGGCCACGGTAGATGAAGACGGCTACATTTACATTGTGGATCGGAAGTCGGACATGATTATCAGTGGCGGGTTTAACATTTATCCATCAGAGGTTGAGAATATTCTCCACGAGCATCCCGCTGTCTTTGAGGCTGCTGTGATTTCCGTCCCGGACGATAAGTGGGGCGAATCGGTCAAGGCGGTGGTTGTATTGAAAGAGGGCATGTCCGTCACTGAAGAAGAGTTGATCGAACAATGTAAATCACGTCTTGCAAGCTTTAAGAAACCCAGGTCCGTGGATTTTGTCAATGAACTGCCAAAAAACCCTTATGGTAAGGTGTTAAGGCGGAACCTGAGGGAGAAGTACTGGGCAGAGCAAGACAGAATGGTCCACTGACCATAGAAAGGGGCGCCATGAGTTACGAAACACTGATCTTCGAGAAAAAGGAAGGGGTTGGCATTGTCACGCTGAACCGACCCAAGCGGCTCAATGCATTGAGCTTTCAACTCAAAGACGAACTGTCAGCCGTTTTTGATGAAATTGGGCAGGATGATGAAATAAAGGTGGTCATCTTGACGGGCGGGGACAAGGCCTTTAGCGCCGGTGCGGATATCAAAGAACGCTCGACAATGGAGCGCACACAAACAGAGGCCTACTTCGATCAATTGAAAAGTCATGAGTTTTATAAGAAATTAGAAAATTTTGAAAAACCGATAATTGCAGCCATCAGTGGCGTGGCTGTGGGGGGAGGCTGCGAGCTGTCCTTGGTTTGTGATCTGCGTATCGCATCCGAGACAGCCCAATTCGGTCTGCCTGAGGTCAAGATCGGCGTTATACCTGGGGCAGGGGGTACCCAGAGGCTACCTCGGTTGATTGGAATTACCAGGGCAAAGGAGCTCCTCTACACGGGTGAGTTCATCGATGCGGACGAGGCTTATCGAATTGGGCTGGTAAACAAGGTCGTTCCTTTGGATCAGTTCATGAAGGAAGCCATGTCTCTTGCGCTAAAACTGGTCCAGAAGCCGCCGTTGCCTGTAAAATACTTAAAACGGGCGGTTAATGTCGGTATGCAGCTTGATTTGTCCTCCGCTCTCGATTACGAGGCTCAAGTTTTTGCCATGTTGGCCTGTTCGGAGGATCGGAAAGAGGGCTTCATGGCTTTTGTTGAAAAAAGGAAGCCCGTGTTCAAGGGGCGGTAGGCTGAAAGGAGGGCTCATGCGCGAAGTCTGTATTATCGGCGTAGGAATGATCCCATTCGGTAAATTTCCGGACAAGAGCATAGAGGATCTGGGTGCAACTGCCGTCCTGGAGGCCATAGAAGACGCCGGCATGCCCCCGGAACGGGTTCAGGTTGCCCATTGCGGAAATGTCATGGCGAGCACATGCGTCGGGCAGGACGTGTTGAAGGAACTGGGCATGACCGGCATAGAGGTGGTGAACGTCGAAAACGCCTGTTCGAGCGGATCAACAGCGGTCAGAGGGGTGTGGGCGGCAATCGCTTCGGGATTTTATGATATCGGTTTGGCATTTGGCGTCGAACAGATGTCAACGCTCGTGGCCGGCGCAATCCCACTTGATGAGGATGACCTCGAAACCGGGCAGGGTCTTATTATGCCTGCGCTTTATGCCTTAAGAGCAAAACGACATATGGAAAAATACGGGACCACGCCCGAGCAGCTGGCCCTGGTTTCAGTCAAAAATC
>JAFDKD010000551.1 GCA_019307165.1 Deltaproteobacteria bacterium
CAATTTCAGCAACACACAGCGGCGTCGAAGTCTATTATTCGTACTGACACCTGAACACTGACACCTGAAACCTTATTCCCGCATTGGCATAGCCAGATAACTCTGACCCCCGCTACACGGAATCTTCGACTGGCCCAGAGGACCAGGTTTTGCAGATGGAATAAATCCCATCTTAAAAAATGGGTTGGAAATGTAAAGTAAAATTCTGTATAAGTAAGATCATTTCATCTGTCCAGCCCGCCATCCACTAAAACCAACAGATCCGGAGGCCTCTATGAGCACCGAACGCCTTTTCGAAAACGGACAGCGCCAGGGCGCGATCGTTGTGTTCCTCCTGTTTCTGATTATCTGGGTGGGGGCGTCGTGGCTGGGCTCCCTTGTGCAGCGGGATTTCGGGAATGTGGCGGTCTCCAATGTGAACTATGAAAACTTCAACGGCATCCTGGTGAGGGCGAAGCTTCTGAGGCCGACAGACGCAACCCCCGGCAATCCCATGCCCGGGATCGTCTACATCCACGGGTACCAGAACAACCGGGAGACGGGTGATGCCTATTGCCTCGAACTGGCGCGCCGGGGCTTTGTGGTCCTCAATATCGACGCCATCGGCCGGGGCAACTCCGGCAATCCCAACGATCCAAAAGACCCGGATTTCGATCTCTCCTACGGCGGAAAGACATCCCTCGCCTATTTGAAATCGCTGCCGTTCGTCAACCCGGAGGCCGTGGGCCTCATGGGCCACAGCCTGGGCGCGGAGATGGCCTATGGCATTGCCCTTGAGGATCCCACGGTCAGGGCCCTGGCCATCACCGGGTTTGCCTACACCACGGACGCCTCGGGGGACATGCCCCGCAACATGCTCATGATCATCGGGAAGTGGGATGAATTCCGCAAGCGCATGACCGGCACGCGGGACATCGAGAAGGAATGGATGAATACGCCACAGACCCAGCGTGCCATTCCCTTCCAGGGGCTCCGGCTGGGCGTGACCTACGGAGATTTTCTGGAAGGGACGGCGCGCCGTGTGTTTGCCCCCCGGGTGACCCACGTGCAGGAGTCCCACTGTCGGGAGGCCGTGGCCGAGACCCTGGAATGGATGAGTCAGGCCCTGCGGGCGCCCGAGGCCCGATGGATCGATGCCGACCAGCAGATATGGCCCGTCAAGGAATGGGCCACCCTGATCGCCATGCTGGCCTGCTTCGCATCACTCATGCCCCTGGGGTTGATTTTGCTGCGAACAGGGTTTTTCGCATCGATCCGGCAACCGGTTTCCGCTTCATACGCCTGTTCCGCGGGGACCTTTTTCAAATATGCGGCAATCAACGGCCTTCTTATGTGGCTCTACCTGCCCCTGATATTCATCCTGTTCGGTCTCCACATTTATGTTATCCACATCGACCGTGCCTTTCCCATGATGATGGTCAACGGCGTGGTGTGGTGGTTTTTCTGGATCAACGTGATCGGGTTTTTCCTGTTCAGGCGGTGGTACAAACGCCGGAAACGGGACGCCGGCCTGACCGCGGCGGACATGGGCCTATCATTCGGTGGCAGCGGTTTTTTCCATGGAGTGGGAAGGGTGGTGAAAACTATTCTGCTTGGTGTGATCCTGTGCGGATTCGCCTACGGGGGCGAGCATCTTCTGGAGCAGGTGTTCATCGTCGATTTCCGGTTCATCTTCCCCTTTGCCAGCGATCTGACGCGCCACCGGGCATGGTTGTGCCTGCGCTATTTCCCTTTCCTATTGGTCGCATTCCTGCTCATGGGCATCTTTCTTCACGGGCAGCTGAGGCTCAGGCAGCGGAAGTTCTGGTTCGGGACCTTCGCGGCGTGGTCCCTGGCCAACCTGGTGGCCGTGATTGTTCCCATCCTGCTGTTCCTCTGCATCCAGTACGTGCCCCTGTTCACCACCGGGTGGATTCCCCTTGTGGGGCCCGGCGGCATGTTCGTACCCTTCATCCTCAACCTGTTTCACATTATCGGCGTGCTCGTCATGGTGGTTCCTCTATCCACCTGGTTTTTTCAGATTACGGGAAAGATCTATATGGGCGCCCTGGTCAATGCCATGCTGGTGACATGGATGTTCATATCATCCCAGGTCATCGCGCCCATACCCGTATGAGAAAACGCCAAACTATCCAGCAATGAAAATGATGTCAGTCTCGAGAACCTATGATATGTCTGACTGACATGACTTGATCATATTCTCTTGATACAGGTTTGAACGCACCTGTGATTGATTTTGGCTATCTTAGGCGCCCTGGCTCTACCCCAAACCTTTGCCAGATACATGCAATCCAGCGCTATTTCAGTGAGATACAACATATAGACATTCCCCCTCGATTCCGCTATGCTGTGAACACCATTCAATTCGTTGACTCGTCACCCAACATCACAACCTCAGCCTTCTGGGAGGAAGCCATGGTTTCATGTCTCCAGAGGGTGGCAAGCGTTGAGCCTCCAGTGGATAGCTGTATCCGCTCGGGGCTTTTTTAGTTCCATTGGAGGTGACCCCACATGAATACAAATAATCTCACCCGTAGGCTTTCCGCCATCCTGAGTGCGGATGTGGAGGGCTATAGTCGCCTCATGCGTGTGGATGAGGTGGCAACCGTCCGCACCATCACCTCCTACCGCACAGCCATGACCCATCTGATCGAGCAGTACAGGGGCCGGGTGGTGGACTCCCCCGGTGACAACATCCTGGCAGAGTTTACCAGCATAGTGGATGGAGTGAACTGCGCCGTAGAGATTCAGCGGGAACTGGCTGAGCGAAACGCAGAGCTGCCGGAGAACCGTCGGATGCAGTTTCGTATCGGGCTTAACCTGGGGGACGTGCTGGAGGAAGGGGAGCGGATCTACGGGGACGGGGTCAACATCGCCGCCCGGATGGAGACCCTGGCCGAGGCCGGGGGAATTTGTATCTCCGGGACGGTCTATGATGCTGTAGAGAGCAAGATCGGTCTGGAGTACGAGTTTTTGGGCGAGCATGACGTCAAGAACATCAACAAACCGATCAGAGCCTATCTGGTTCTGTCATATCCGGGCGCTGCCGCCCACCGGGTAGTCAAAGCGAAAAAGGCTGTTGGTAAGACCTGGCGAAATACCATAATCGCCATCGTAGCGGTCCTTGTCGTGGGAGCGGCCGCGGCTGTATGGCACTTTTATTTCCGCCCTCCCCCGATTGAGCCTGCATCTTTGGAAAAGATGGCGCTTCCCTTACCTGATAAACCCTCGATTGCAGTGCTGCCATTTGTAAACATGAGTGATGATCCAAAACAGGAGTACTTCGTAGACGGCATGACAGACGATTTGATCACCGACCTTTCCAAACTCTCAGGCATCCTTGTCATCGCTCGTAACTCAACCTTCACTTACAAGGGCAAACAAG
>JAFDKD010000552.1 GCA_019307165.1 Deltaproteobacteria bacterium
TTTGTTTTAACCAAACGCTGGAAAATCAAGTGGGGGCAATTTCAGCAACACACAGCGGCGTCGAAGTCTATTATTCGTACTGACACCTGAACACTGACACCTGAAACCTTATTTGCGCATTGGCATAGCCGGATAACTCTGACCCGGTCCAGTGAACCAGGTCTGCAAATGGAACTAAGATGAACACCATCGTCATCGTACCTGTTTTCAATGAATGGCCGCACCTCCTTACGGTGCTTAACGACCTGAGGGCGCATTTTTCCGACATACTGGTGGTAGACGACGGCAGTGACGATACCTCATATCTTTCCCATCTGATGCAGGAGCGCTACGACTGCATCAGCCTTCCGTTCAATCTCGGACACTGGGGGGCCGTTCAGGCCGGCTTCAGATATGCCTTGGAAAAAAATTGGGACGCGGCGGTGACGTTCGACGGCGACGGCCAGCATCTGCCAGGGGAAATAAACAAGCTC
Organism: Deltaproteobacteria bacterium; assembly: GCA_019307165.1. GTDB lineage: Bacteria > Desulfobacterota > DSM-4660 > Desulfatiglandales > Desulfatiglandaceae > JAFDKD01. The sequence goes on from JAFDKD010000552.1 coordinate 474, forward strand.
ACGACGCCCATCGTACGGGAATTCGATGTGGTCATAGGCGGATTTCACCGGCGCGGTGGATTCATGAAGCAAAGCTGCAGATGGATATTGAAGCGGCTTTCCGGCGTGGAGATCTATGATTTCACTTCCGGTTTCAGGTCCTATAGCCGTCATGCCATGCGAACGCTCATGGAGCCCATGTTTCAAAACTTTGAGTATCAGGACCTGGCGGTGCTGATGATGGCCCAAAAAAAAGGGTTGAAGATGCTTGAAGTGCCCGTGCGAATGAGTGAAAGACTGGGCGAGAAATCAAAGGTCTTCCCGAATTTGTACAGTATATTGCGGTATTTTTTAATAACCTTTACTTTTATTTTGGTCAGAAGACCCTAAGGAAAGACCATGATATCGTACAGAATCACATCGGCTATTCTGGGGCTGGTTCTTTTTGTCATTATTTACAGACTGGTGCGGCGCGGCAAGCTGCAGGAAAAATACTCGTTGATCTGGTTCCTGACCGGATTCATCATATGCATTTTGGGGCTATTCCCTTTTCTCCTCGATGCCGTTGCCCGCCTGACCGGGATAACCTACGCTCCGACCTTGTTGTTCGTCATATCCGTCGGAATTCTATTGATTCAAAATCTCCACCTAACCACAGCGGTATCGAAGAACGAGATCCACCTGAAAGAGCTTTCACAGCGCCTGGCGGTACTTCAAAAACTGTTTGAGGAAACGCGTGATGAAACTGAGTCGGCTGACAAATAGCCCCATATTCATACTGGTCGGCAGTTTAGTCCTGATCGCAGCATTTTCTCTTTCTGTGCGGTTTATTCATTTGGAGAAGGGTTTCAAGGCGCGTCACGACCAATATTTCACGCAGAACGGCGATCCCCTGATGACAACCCTGGACGCCTACCATTTCATGACGGCCGTAAAACATAAACTGAAAGGCAAAAAAGAGAGGGGACCCGGCGCATCGCCGTTGTTGGTTGTTTTGACGGCGGGTCTGCAAAAGGCAACAAAAAGTTCTCTGGAAAAAACCGCGTTTTTTTTACCGCCGCTGTTGGCCGCATTCATGGCGCTGATCTACTGGTGGTGGGGAAGGGAGTTCGGCGGGGCGTTTTTCTGGCTCATGGCGGGCTTGATCGGGATGGGAAGTTTTTATTACTATATGCGGACATGCCTGGGGCGATTCGACACCGACAGCCTCATTCCGTTTTTCGCTTACGGGACCGCATATTTCGCTTTCAAGTTTTCAACGGTTGAACGCCTGAGGAACCGCTGCGTTTATCTGGGCGCCGCACTGCTCATGTCCACCCTGTTCTATTTCTGGTGGATTCCGGCCAGGTACGTGATTCCCCTTTTGCTCCTGGGGCCATACACCCTCAGCCTTTTTTTCTGGCCCTGCGGCCGAACGGAGCGTTTTGCGAAGACGGGCCTTATCGTCACCGGCCTTCTCGCCGCGCTTTTTGTTTTTTTCGGGTTTTACAGCTTTTTGCCGGAAAATGTGTCCTCCCTGTTCGACAGGCCGATCGATTTCATCCAACTTGCGGTCGGCGGAAGCGGGTCGGGCAAACCCGACGTGGGGATATCAATCCTGGAACTCAAACCGGCCACTTGGGCGTTGTATACGCGAAGCCTTGCGGGTCATCCCGTATTATTCATCCTGTCCCTGGCGGGCTTTGTTCTCCTTATCGCAAAAAACCTCCGCCTGGCGCCCTTGGTAGCGCCTCTCCTCTTACTGGCCGCCGCAAGCGTTTTGGCACGCCGTTTTCTGATTTTTGTCGTGCCTCTCTACGCCTTTGGGCTCGCTTATGTGTTCACATGGGCTTTCCATTCCAACGCTTTCAATCGGCTTCCGGTCCCCAAAACGGCCCGCAATCTTATCATCATCGTGTCTGCCGTTCTTGCGATCGCGTTGAACTCGGCAAGGGCTTACGGCACCACGATCGAACCCAAGCTGTCCGTTTATCATGTGGGCATTGCCCAAGCCATAAAAGCCAAGGCCCCTGAGGATGCCATGGTCTGGTCATGGTGGGATAACGGCTATTTCCTCGAATACTACACCGAGCGTGCCGTCATTATACATGGGGGAAGTCAAACGCCCGAGCGCATGTTTATTGCGGCCTTCCCCCTGGCGGCTGATGACCCCCTGCTTGCTCGAAACTGGATGAAATTTTTTGCTGCCCGCGGCAAGGGTGGGTTGCGTCGGATGGTATTGAAACTCAAAGACCCTGCAAGGGCCGCCGCCTTTTTGAAAGAAAGCTTCTCTCACCCCGAGCGGCTGAAGGCGACATTGGGCAAGTTCGGCCTGCGCAATGAAAAAAAATGGCGGCGCTACCTTTTTCCGAAAGCAAACGTGTTCCTTTACCTGAGCAACGACCTCGTGGACAAGACCCATTGGTGGTTTTACTTCGGCAGCGCCAGGGACTACACGAGCGGTGGTATCCATCCATTTATCAAGCGGCTTTTCAGGGGCCGCTTTTCCATAGACGAGACAAAGGGCTTGCTTATGGAAGGACGGAACAGAATACCGATTTCACAGCTTTACCACGCCCGATTCATGCCTAGGCCGAGAGTAATCCGCCGGCAGGAATTTGGGGCGACGTCCGGCGCTGCGGTCCTCTGGGTCCGGGATTTCCAGATAGCCTATGTATTTGACCAGAACCTTCACCGATCGCTTTTTGCGCAACTGCTGCTCCTGAATCCCCTTCGCCCGCCTCCGGGGTTTAAGCCTGTGAAATTTGCCCCCTTCCAGGGGGGCGCGTGGCAGGTGGAGTAACGAGTTGCAGGTTGCGGGTTGCGGGATTCAGGATGCTAGATACTGGATGCTGGATACGAGATATAAGATGCTGGATACGAGATACTAGATGCGGGATGATAGATGAGGGATAGGGGTTGCTTTAGCTTGGGCGCCGATCAGGGTGTCC
>JAFDKD010000553.1 GCA_019307165.1 Deltaproteobacteria bacterium
TCAATCGAATACGCTGTCAGAGAGAGTTGGGTGCCTTACGGCGATTACGACAACGACAACGACAACGACAACGACAACGACAACAACAACGATCACAGCCAATTCAAAGCATAATGAATCCCAATCCCGCAATGCTTCGGACATGTGATCGCTACCGCAGATAGCCATGATGATTGATATTGATTACGATGACGACTACGACCACGACAACGAATGTTTGCCGGTTTACTAACGCACTTGAAGCGTGGAGGCCTGCAGTCAATGCGCCGACCGACTGAACTTCAACGAAACCGCCCGATCGGAATCAGGGCGGCGTCGATCCCGGGCGCCTTCGTCCTGTTCATTTTTTTTGTGGGCTGCGCAGGGCAACCCACGCTCATGCCCACGCCCAACCTCTATACGAATGCCCTCACCAATCCGTTCGAAAAGGTCCCTCCGGCCCTGAGGACCACGGCGGTGGGCTTGCTCTACGGCACGGACCGCGGCCCCGAGAAAAGGCCCGATGCAGGGCTTGCGTATGGTACCGAACGATCCAAGACCCTGGCCGTAGGCGGCTGTATCGTGGATTTTGGTGATGTCACCTGGGGGGAACTGATGCAGGCAAGCCTGACGAGGGAAAGGAAAGGCGAGTTTCCGATTACCATGCCGTACGCATTCGAGCAGATCAGGTTTCCACCCCCATACATGCTTGCAACGGAAGCCGAGACATTGGATGTAGATGACCCATGGGGCGGGGACCTGGGCGGGGCCGTGCACGCGACCCGCAAACTCACGGCGGAATACCTTGACAGGGTGCCGAAAAAAGAGGTGTATCTCTACATCCACGGGTACAACAATACGTTTGAAGACGCGGCCGTGGTCATTGCCCAGATCTGGCATTTCATGGGGCGGGAAGGTCTGCCCGCGTTCTATAGCTGGCCGGCCGGATTCGGCGGGGCCCGGGGCTATTTCCGTGATCGGGAATCGGGGGAATTCACCATATTCCATCTGAAAACATACCTGCGGACCCTGGCGGGCACCCCCGGTCTCGAAAAACTCCATATCATCGCCCACAGCAGGGGAACGGACGTGATCCTGACCGCCCTGAGAGAACTGCACCTGGAGAATGGAAGCGACCCGGAGAAAACCCGAAAGGCCCTGAAACTGGGCAATCTCATACTGGCGGCCCCGGACATGGACTTGGAGGTCGCGGGCCAGCGGGTGGTGGCGGAAATGGTTCATCGGATCCCGGAGCGGATGACCGTTTACAACTCGCCCGACGACAAGGCCATCGGCCTGGCCTCATGGCTGTTCGGGAGCATCCGCCGCATGGGCCGGCTTACGATTGGTTTGGTGACCGGCCGGGAAGAAAAGGCATTGGAAAGGGAGCCGACCCTTGAAATCATCGAAGCCGACGTTGAAACGGACGTCATCGGCCACAGCTATTTTTATTCCAATCCCGCCGTAAGCTCGGATGTGATCCTGATCCTTCGCGACAACCTGGACCCGGGCGCGGAAAACGGAAGACCTTTGATAAAGCGAGGTCGCAGCTTGTGGAGTATTACGGATGATTACCCGCTTTCCCCTAAGAGCCGGAAGCGGGCGGCTGAGACTGAAAGCAATGACTAAGCCTTGCAGGAAAGTAGAAAGGAGGACGGATGAATGAATCGCCGACATAGAAATTTCCGCATTGCAATTGGGTGTATACTGCCGCTGCTCATGGTGTGTGTGCTTGCGCCGTCGGCGCCGGCCGCAGACTACAATCGCAACCTGCTTGCCGGTGTCAAAAGCGTCCACGTGCAGGTGGATCGAGGGATCGAGGGAGGAATCGACGGGGACCGGCTTCAGGAGGAGATCGAGCGTCAGGTGGCGGATGCCGGGATCAGGGTCCTGTCTTCGGAGGAATACGGCAAGTTCAGGATGAGCAAGGGCTACCCCTTCGCGCGCCTGGACATAACCGTGCAGTCGGATGAGCTTGGAACGGGCGCCGGCGCCTTTACCCTGTATCGGATCGCGGTGGTGGCTCGGCAGAAAGTCATGCTGGAGAGAAAGGCGCGGATCAAGATCATGGCCGAAACCTGGGAACGGCGGATCATGGCCGTGGATGCCGGCGCTGAAACCATAAAGCGGCAGATTATGGAAGCGGTGGATAGGTTTATATCGGATCTGCAATCGGCGAATTAGTTACAAATAAACCCTCCACCTCTGGTGCCGTCCTACGCCAAGGCTTCGGCCCGACAGGGAGGACCAACAAGTGTAGCAGTTGGTTTGAGGTTATAATGTTTCTGCGACGCCTCGAATAAAAGATATGTGTTTGAACGTATGCCGAAACGGAGGTCCAAGTAATTTGTTTCGTATCGCGGTTCAAGCCCCTTTGCGTCATCCCCCGCTAAAAAGCGGCGGGATCTTCGATCCGCGCCCCCCAGTCATCCCCGCGCAGGCGGGGATCCAGCCAAACGGAGGTCTGGATTCCCGCCAAATTCATGCGGGAATGACAGGTTGTTTAATTCCTGAAATCAACTTCAGCTTGATTCATAGATTGAAATCGAGCCCCCTTCGAGGGGGCATCCTGATGCCTGTCGAAGCGAAGCGGTGATCCCGTTGACAGGTGGGGACTCGAAGAGCGGGGCTCTTCGGGAACAGACTTACTACCAGGAAGAAGAGGCGAAACGCAATGACGGGTGCGGTTAAGATTTTTTTCAGGGTTTGGGTCCTGGCGACGTTGCCGGTATTTGTTTTTAGCACGCCTCTTTCCGCCTTGGAAACGGTGGAAGGCGTGGAGGGATTGCCGTCGGCCATTTCCCGTATCAAGGAGACGAAAGATCTCCCCGAGATGAAGAAACGCGGTTTTATCCGGGCGCTGGTGACCTTCAGCAAAACCGATTTTTTCCTGACGGACGGAAGGCCCCGGGGGCTTCAAACCGAATATCTCCAGCAATACGAAAAAATATTGAACAAGGGCCTTGGGAAAAGGGAAAGGAGAACCGGCATCGTCTATATCCCCGTCCCATTCAATCGGCTCATCCCGGCGCTTACGGCGGGGGAGGGCGATATTGCCGCAGCCTATCTGACCATAACCCCGGAGCGGGAAAAACAAGTGGCATTCGTCAGCGGGCGCCGCCGAAAAATCGATGAACTGGTTGTCACCGCGAAAGGCGTCAAGGACTTGAACACCGTTGAGGATCTTTCCGGGCGGATGGTCTACGTGCTTCGCGGCAGCAGTTATGCGGCGCACCTCAGGGCGCTGAATACGCGCCTTCGGGCAAAGGGGAGGAAACCGGTCAATATCCGGGAGGCCGACGTCCGTCTGCTGACCGAGGACATCCTCGAGATGGTCAATGCGGGGGTGGTGGAGATAACGGTCTCGGACGATTACAAGGCGCGGCTGTGGGCGGAGGTCCTGCCGGGTCTGGTTGTGCGGGACGACCTGAAGGTCAACTCGGGCGGCAACATCGGATGGGCGGTTCGCAAAAACAACCCGAAGCTGATCGAAAGCCTCAACCGGCTGGTCCCCAAAATCAGAAAAGGATCATCCCTGGGCAACATCCTGTATAAGCGATATTATGAAAACACCCGCTGGATCAAGAACCCCCTTGTCAGAGGAGAGCGGATCAAATTCGGGAACTTCGTGGCGCTGTTCAGGAAATACGGGGATCAGTACGGGTTCGACTACCTGGCCGTCGCCGCCCAGGCCTACCAGGAGTCCGGTTTTGACCAGAGCAAAAAGAGCCATGCCGGGGCCGTGGGCGTCATGCAGCTCCTGCCCAGCACGGCGGCCGATCCGAATGTGGGCATTCCGGACATCAAAGACCCGGACAACAACATTCATGCCGGGGTGAAGTATATGGCGTTTCTGAGAGATCGCTATTTCTCCGATCCCGCCATCCGAAAGATAGACCGGTTCGCTTTTTCATGGGCCGCCTACAATGCCGGGCCCGCCAGGGTCCGGAAGATGAGGGCCAGGGCGGAAAAAATGGGGCTGGATCGCAACAAATGGTTCCGGAACGTGGAGCATGCGGCCTTGAAAATTGTAGGACAGGAAACGGTTCGGTATGTGGCCAATATTTACAAATATTATATCGTCTATTCCCTGGCAAAGGACCTTGTGGCGGAGAAAAAGAACATAATGCAGGGAAAAGGGTCTTGAGAGGAATTTCCGGTGAAATTCCTATTGAGAAAGATGACATAGATGGAGGTATATAGACTGATGACTTTGGAAGATGATGCATGGGTGTGGGTGGCGGTGCAGGACCCGGAGGGGGATGCCCGGTTTGTGGGACGGCACGACGCGGAACGGGATGCATCCTTTATACCTGCGTTTCAAAGCAGGGAGGCGGCCGAGGCGGGGCTGGAACGGCTCGATCGGGATGCCGGCATCGCGGTCGAGGTGCAGGCCATTCAGCTCGGGGACCTGGGCCGGCAGGCCGGGGAAAATGGGTTTTCGGTGGCCGTCATTGATGACGACGGGGAAATCGTTGAGAAAAAGGGACCCTGAGAGCGGTTGATTCGATTAAATAAACGGGTTTTTGATCAAGATGCCTTCTATAACCTGGCCATGGTTGAGGTCTTCCGTGAGGAGGGTGGTCGCGTTTGCAGAAAAGGCCGCTGATAGAATCAACGCATCCCAGAATGACAGCTTTCGAGTTTCTTCGATTTCACTCGCTTGCATAATAACCGGTGCATCAATGACGACAAGGGACCAGTTGAAATAATTTTTCAGGATTCCCCGGGTCTCGGGTTTGCTCAGGGGGAGGGAGATTTTCCGCGTGACGGTAACATAGAATTCCTGGAGCACCTGCGTGCTCAGCACGCCGGCCCGAGATTCCCATAGATGGGAGACAAGGTTGCGGGCCGTCGCATGCTTTTTTCCGGCATCCAGATCATGAGCGTAGACGAGAATATTCGTATCCACGAAATGCCTATCGCTCATAAAGATCCTCTCGCTTCCAATCTATCCGCCCCCCCAGATGGAACCCCTTTTCCAACGTATGCAAGGCCCGTCTCCTGGCCGCCTCGTACCGGTCTTCATTTTCCACAATGCTCTTGAGCATGTCGCTCAGCATTCGGCTGATGGAGGTGTCATTCCGGGCTGCGAGAACTTTTCCCTTCTTAAGGAGTTTTCTGTCTATGCTTACAGTTACATTCTGTTTCATATTATTCTCCGACTCAGTCTTCACGTAATTTACGTGTAGCACGTTAATTGCGTGATGTCAAGCTGTAGAGATGCAAAGTAAAGATCCGGGTCCATAGGACCCGGCTTTAAGGCCGCCCCCATAGGGGGCAGGAAAGATAGGCTGAGGTTAAGGCTAAGGTTGAGAAATAAATCGAATCATTTCTTCATCTTTTTCTCGACCTCAACCTGAACCTCAACCTGGCGAAGCCACGGTCCGCATTTCCGCATTGGCATAGCCAGATAACTCTGTCCCTCGCTGTACGGGATCTTCGACTGGCCCAGAGGACCAGGTTTTGCAGATGGAATAAAATGG
>JAFDKD010000554.1 GCA_019307165.1 Deltaproteobacteria bacterium
ACATGCCCTTTCAAGGACGCGATGGGTTGGAGGGCTTCTTTCACGCCATCATATTTGGAAAGCCACGAAAAAATCTCCTCAAGATTGATGCGGGACCTGCCCGATGTGAGTTTTGCCTGCAGGTCTTTTTTTGTTTCCAGACGGCCGGACAGGCGGGAGACGGTGGATCGACCCACTTTCACGTTGACATTACCCACTTCCGCTCGGGAACGGTTAAGAAGAAAACGCGCGCCGTCGATTTCAATGGGGTACGGGACCTCCCCGTGGTTTCCAACCAGTCTGAAGCCCGAGGCCTCAAGCTTCATTTCGACAGGGCCGCCCGCCTTGCGCACGCCAATTTTTACTTTTGTTTTCCCCTCCAATTTCGTGATCCGGGACAATTCCTTCTTCAGGGTCCCATCATCCACATGGCGCATCAGTTCGGGACGAAGCTCGCCCAGATCCGCATCGACCGATATGTCTATGATGTAAGGGATCCCGGGCTCTGAAAGGTTGACTTCCAGCCGACCGCCGGTTACGCGGGATTTGCCCACCCGGGCGGTAAAATTTTCCGCGCAGAAAACGCCGTCGGAAATACCGACCCGCCCTCCGATATGGGTTACCTCAAGACCCGATTTCGGGAGGGCCGCGCGACCCTTTTCAATGACACCTTCGATCCGCATGTTCCCGATTTTCCAGAGATCCCGGAAAGACCCGCCCTGCGCCTGATAGCTCGCGGTGACCAGCTCACCATCTTTCACCGCATCGCAGATCTCCTTTATACGGGGGACACCCTGGGTAAACGCCGGAACCGCTTCCTTGGCTGAAGAGAGATCTATATTCTTGCCTTCCAGGTTCAAGTGGACCGATGGAGGTGCATGTTCCCAGCGAAGCTCGCCTGAGGCGTCTGCGGACGGCTGATCCAGAATCAACCGGGTGAGGGACAGCGTTGTCCGGTCCTTTTCCACCTGAAAAACCGCCTCAAGCTTCCTTGCCGACGCGTTCACGCTTCGGCCTTTGTGGCTCAGGACAAGGCGGGGCAAAGAACCGACGATCTCTGCCATGAAATGCTCCGGGCCGTCCACTTCAAAGGATAATCGACCGTTCACCTCAGCCTCGGAAAGGGTCCGGGCGGACTCAGGCGACAGAAGGCCTGCGAGCGCTTCGGGCCGAAACCCGACAAAATCGACGTGGCCCTTTCCTTTTATTTTTGAAGGATCGAATGTCCCCTTCGCCGACATCTTTTTCCAGAGGCTCGACCCGGCATTCAATTGAAACGACACCTGTGCGGGATCCAGTTCGAGCTTCAAATCAATGCCCTGAAATGACAATACCGGCTTGCCTGCCTCCGTCAATTCGATACTGCCGTTGTCGATTTTCCCGGAAAGTCCCTGAACCGCCGGCGGAACGGGCACAGCCAGGCTGCTGACCCTTTCTTTGATTGATGGCCGAGGCGCTTCCTGGTCAGTTCCTGCCTCCCCGGCCTTGGAGAGATCTATCCGGAACCGGGGCTCTTTGACCCTGATTCGGGACAGCCGTATTTTGCCGGTGAGGAGTGAGCGCCATTCAGGATATGCGCTTATCGCCTCAATCGTACCTCCCAGGCGGCCCGGGATGGAAAAGGCTACCTTGCGGATACCAACATGGGGTAGAGGCAAAACCGAAACCCGGATTTGCTGGAATTCAAGGACGCCCCCGGTCTGCTCGGCGACTGCATCCTTGATCCTCCTCTGCATGGCCTCTGAATTGATGAACCTGGGGAGCGAAAAGTGGAACGCCAGGAGCAGGGCGGCCAGGACGCCGACCCCAATCATCACGACGCGTAATATCCTATAGGTCTTTCTCATATGAGGTCCAACGACCCGCTCCCCACGATGCGACAAGGGCCATCACTCCAAGAGCAACACCACGCGACTCTGGAGGCCGTCGGATCGGCCTTTGATGCCGTACCGATCCAGGGAGATGTGCCGGTAGTTGACGTTTACGGCGAAGAACGGCGTGAGCCACCAGTTCAGGCCGAGGGAAAGGATCCCCATCTTCCCCCCATCCGAGGGAAAGGATCCCCATCTTCCCCCCATCCACCTCTCCATCGGAAAGGTCCAGGTCCGACCATCGGATCGCGGCCTCCCAGGCGCCCACGCCTCCCTGGTACACCGATCTCGAAACGGGAACGGGACCGAGGACGCCGCTCCTCCTGTTGTATGCGCGCATCTCGCCGGTGATGATCCACGAGCCGGTCAAGTGGTAGCCGCTGAAACGGGGATCGCCCAGCGACGGTGACTTGAGCTGACTTGACAAATACTCCCCGCCTACCCAGAACGGACCCTTCCGCCAGGACGCCTCCAAGTTGTACGTCATGGTGCTGTCGGCCTCGAGCAGGCCTGTGTCGACGAAGATCGGCGCCTGGGTGAACTCCGGTTCGGTTAGAAATCGACCGCCCTCCTTTGCATCCGAGTAGCGCATTCCGAAGCCCAGGTGGAAGAGGTTGCTCTCGTCCCCGGAGAGGAACGGCAGCCAGGTCACACGCCCGACGAATTGACTGGTGGCATCGTCGAAGGACTGCCCGGCGTCGAACCAGTCGTTGAAGGCACCCCCTGCCCAGGTCATTCGCCGGTTGAATCCGGTCCCGTTGAGGACCACACCGACATTCCGGGCCGGCAGCATGGCGTCCGAGACGGACGATCGCTCCTGCATGGGGAGGTACACCAGCGACATGATCCGCTCCATGGAGATCGGCTCCTTCTGCTTGCCCACGCTCAGAAAGGCCCACTTGGAAAGGGGAATGTCCAACCGGTAGTCGAAGAGGGTCAGGCTATCAACCTCCTCGGTATCGAAGCCTCTGTCGAAGGCGTTGGTGGCCGCGAACACGGTGTAAACCCACGGTGTCTTGAAGTTCAGCGTCCCGACCGCGCCCAGCCGTAATCCGCGGATCTCGCCACCATCGTAATCCCTCAGATCGCCGACCTGCAGTTCGCTGCCCTCATCCTGGGAGAGCCAGAATTGCCGGTCCAGGATCAAGGCAGCTAGGAAGATGCCGGACACATACTTGGTCTCCCACTTGTTCCACTTCGTGTCGTCCTGGTACGAGAGCGGCAACGCCATGGGCGGCGGCGTGTAGGCGAGCCAACCGCTTTTTTTGGGCGGCTCTTCATCGGCCGCCTCGATCCCGGCGTCGGGGAGAGTGTTCTTGACGATCTCTCCCTTGTGAACCGCGAAACGGGCATGGGTGGCGGTATCGAGGAGCACCTCGAAGTTGTCGCGCGGGTCCTGGTCGAGGATCAGAAAACTGGGCGGGGATCCCATGTCAAGGTTCCCCAGCAGGATTCCGTTCTGTGCGTCCACGGTCAAACCGACACCTGCCGTCGGAATCTTATCCCTGCTCACCACTTCGAGCTTCTTGTCCTTGATGAGGATGTTGACCGTCTTGTCTTCGGCCTTGCCGTCGCGATCGATCAGACGGACATTCCGAATCAGGATCGATTCGGGTTGCACCGTCTGGGCAGCGATGCCGGGCGAGAACATCAACATCCAGGAAAATGCGAGGAAAAAGACGCGGGTACCGCGCCTCACCAGGTTAACTCCGCGCGGGTCACATGGCATTGGATTTCCTCTCGAAGAGCCTCCGTCAAAATCCAGGCATCAACCAATTGAAATGATGAGAACAGCAAGAGCCGGATGCCGGCCGGTTTGTGCGATGCAGCTTTGTGCATATGAGGGGTATGTCAGATTTGTGTTTGCCCATCTGTGGAATCGGCTTTTCCCGGCTCCCGCGGGGAAAGCAATGCCGCGGAACCCCGTCCAAGTCGCTTCAAGCTTTTTGTCACCGCAACGAAGCTCGTATCCAGCGGCTCAACGCGATCCGGTGTAAGGTAAACCACATTGCCCGACCTGGAATCAGGTGCACCGGGAACATAAGCGACGACAAGGCCATCGGCTGTGCGCTCGACCTCAAATGCCACCTGAGACTGATCATCCAGTTTCGCAAGGATCGGCTTGAGCACACCACCCGCTTCTGTCTCATCCGTAAAGGAATCGGTCATGCCCTTCAAGTAGGTATACCCGGGGAAAATCATCAGGAGTTTGGCATCGATCCAAGTAAATGTCGCCTTTCCCAGTTTGCTTTTCGCCACGAGGCCTGCGAGGAAACAGCCCACGAAAATAGAAAGAACGGCCAATATGTTTACCAGCGCAACGCCGCCTATCGCCTCAATCGGAATCAATTTGTCCAAAGGCACGGCGACCAACATCATGACCTTGTAGGCCTTGCCCAGGATCATCGCTACGATAACGATGGGAATCATGAAAAGCAGACCGCCGATGGCCGTGGTCTTAATGAAGTTGCTCATATTACCCCCTGTCCTGTTTTTTCCTGAAAAAAACTACTTCGTTTCGAGCAGTTCCACCCCTCGGGGTCTTGCCCAGTCTACGAACTTTACATCCGCCAGCGACCTGGGCTTAGGTTCAAACCAGAATACCACGCGAAATCCGTCCGTGTAGTAGGTGTCATCCATGAGGTTTCGCCGCGGCTCGGACCGGGGCGCCTGCCCGACCCCTTTTACAAAACCGAATTTTTCAAGCCCCTGCGAGTAGGCCAGATCACCGATGAGACCGTTTCTCGCTTCATCCACATCGGGGTCGATCTTATGGGTCGTCAGGGTCCATGACTTGGGTGTGAATATCACACCGATATCCCGGCTGATCTGTCCCACCCAGACCGGTTTGCCCTGAAATCGCATGGGGGACAACCACAAGCGAAGGTGGTTTCGCATGTGAATCGAGGAGCGGATTCTCTGGATGGCGATGTCCTGCTGCCGGCCGTAGACATACAGCGAACTCACCGGCGAATATCTATACCTCGATCCGGTCAGGAATGCCGACACCGTCCTCCACATGGATCCCGAATGGATCCGCTCGGTAGGATGCCACCCCCTGCGAACAAACGCGCCTCCGATGTCCTCCCGAGTCCCTATGAAAACCAGATTGAGGGGGTCACCGTTTTTGCCGCCGTCCTCGTTGGTGGTACAGCACGGCAACCGCTCCAGTTCCCGGCGAAAGTCCTCAAGGTCGTCAATGTGAACGATGTCTTCCTCCGGATAGAGCGCATCGAGGTCAACCAGGTCAATGTCCGCCTTGAAGCCCGGCACGCGGACAATGAAGGTAAAGCTCTTTACCTCCCCCGGTGAGAACAAATCCACTTCGACAATTTTCATCCTCTCGTCCAGATTGACATATACAAACCCGGAGGCGGTGGCGTTCGGGTAGACGGGATCCGGGAACTCCATGTCATTGAAGTAATCGTCCATCTGGTTACGGGCCGCCTCTGTAAAACGCCAGTGGTTGACGAATCCGGGTCAAGTCCGGAAAACATCAACCAGTACGGTTCGTCGTCGTGATTCTCCACTCGTAGCCAAACCGGTTGGATCCCCTTTCCCGCCAAATCCACCCCGAAAAGCTGTTTGCTCTCCTCCGCGCTCAACACGGAAACCGAAACCCGGATGTCTTCATCGCCCTTCGATTGCGCGCGTTCCACAAAACCGATTTCGTGAATTGAACCAGGCTGAAACGGCGCCGTTGCGCATCCCAGGGCCGTGAACAGGCAAAAAACCGGTACACCCAGCCACAATATTCGATTGAGTCCGGTTTGGGTCGCCAGGGGGTCCGCTGATTTCGTTTCATGTCCTAGTCTTCACGAACGATCGATAAGCCATGTTTCCCCCACATGTGTGTAGCCGTATCCCGGGGGCAGTTTCGTCACGATATCCGCATTATTGACGATTCGGTATGCGTGGTCTTTGAACAGGTTTTGAAATTCTGCATTCCCCACCTTGGGCGACCCGAAAGTGTACACGTTCTGGACGCCCCGCAAACGGTCGGCCGCCAGGGTTGCCAGTGCCGCGCCGAGACTGTGTCCGGTCAGCCAGATCCGTCGATCTTTCAGGTGTAATCCGGCAAGGTATTGGGAAAGTTGATGCCACACTTCATCCAGGGCCTCTTTAAAGCCCCTGTGGACCTTGCCGCTCCCGTACCAGTCTGTTTGACGGATTTTCAGATCGATGATCAGATCCGCAAACACGTTCTCCGCATCCTCGTTCTTGAGACGACTCAATGTCTCGCTTCCCCTGAAAGCGACAATGGCAAATTCCTTGTTGGAGGCCACATAACACTGGGTGCTTCTTCCGGTGAAAAACCGAACGCCGTCAAATCCGGCCAAATGGAATTGAGCTTCTGCAAATTCCTTGTCGGCATAGGAAAGGATTGCCGATTCAACCAGCCACCAGGCGTTTACGGGACTGAATGTTGCGGCGTCCCGTTCAAACGGATAGCGTTGATGGCCTTTGAAATATTCATAGTCAAGGTAAGGCGGACTGATGGATTTGAAGGTCATCTGTGTATCGGATCCCTGTTCCGGGGCAGGGGAAGTCTCAGCACCCCCCTTTTCGGCCATACATGCCACGGCCATGGAGAATAGCGCAAAAAGCAAAACATGACGAAAAGATACGCCGTACATTGTTCGTCTCATAGATGCTCCTCGAACAGACCGCCGAAGCCCTTCCTCAACCGATAAAAGGTATCAGACGGCGTTTTGAATTCCTTGGCTTCGTCCACGGAGATCTGTTTGCTGAAAACCATGTCATTCACGTAAAAGAGACCTGCCAGCTGATCGGACAACTCCCGGCTCTCGAACACAATGGCGCTTTCGCTGTTCAGCTTGTCGCTTCTCGGGTCCAGGTTGTGGGAGCCCACCAGGGAGACCAGGCGGTCAAAGACCGCGTATTTGGCGTGTATGGTCCCCTGGCTCCTTTCCGTCTCACCCGCACGGCGGCCCTGCCATTCCCAGATCTGAACGCCCGGGTCCTCGCATTCGCAGTTCTTGACGGCAGGTTCCTGGTTGACGCTCAGGATGTCCATGTAATAGCCCCGGCCCACGATGGTGAGATCGGGAAGATCGTTGGTCTCCGGGCTGTTGGTCAGGATGATCACCCGCACGCAGCGCCTGGCCGCATCCTTGACAGCCTCGATCAGCTCGGGCGAGGGGAGGAAATAGGCATTGGCAATGAGGGCCTCCTCCCGGGCATCCGCGATCAGTTTCAGATATGCCTGGGTGATGTAGGTTTCTCCAAGCCGGGGTCTGCTCTGAAAAAAGCGGCTGCGTGCGGGGACATAATCCGGCTGAAACGGCAACGCCGCCAGGTCCGC
>JAFDKD010000555.1 GCA_019307165.1 Deltaproteobacteria bacterium
ACCCTTGAACCCTTGAACCCTTGAACCCTTGAACCCTTGAACCCTTGAACCTTTGAACCTTTGAACCTTTGAACCTTTGAACCCTGAACCCTTGAACCCTTGAACCCATAAGGACAGTGAATGAAATACATCGACGAATATCGGGATGGCGACATTGCCAAGGCCCTGACGCGGAAGATTAACGACACGTCCAGGAAGCCTGCTCGATTCATGGAAATCTGCGGAACGCACACCATGGCTATCTTCCGGCACGGCATTCGCGGCCTGCTTCCCGAAACCATCGACCTGGTCTCCGGGCCCGGCTGTCCCGTTTGCGTTACGGCTACGGAAGAAGTCGATCGGTCCGTCAAGCTGGCGCGACATCCGGGCGTTATCGTCACGACGTTTGGGGATATGCTGCGGGTCCCGGGTACGGAATCGTCGCTTCAGGAGGAAAAGTCCAAAGAAGCGGATGTCCGCATGGTTTACTCCACCTTCGATGCGCTCAAGATCGCCGAAGACAACCCGGACAGGGAGGTCGTTTTTCTGGGGATCGGTTTCGAGACCACCGCCCCCACCGTGGCGGCGGCAATCCAGGCGGCCCATGGTGCGGGCCGGGTCAATTTTTCCGTGCTCGCGGCACACAAGCTGCTGCCGCCGGCAATGCAGGCGTTGCTCTCGGGAGGCGATCTCGCCGTAGACGGATTCATCTGCCCGGGGCATGTGACTACCATTATCGGCACCTCGGCCTACGAGAAGGTGGCGGCCGAATATCATGTACCCTGCGTGGTCGTCGGTTTCGAGCCCATCGACATACTCCAGGGCATACTGATGCTGGTGGAACAGGTCGAGGCCGGACGTGCCGATGTGGAGGTGCAGTACACGCGGGGTGTGTCGCCCCAGGGCAATCCCGGCGCCCTGAAGGTCATGAGCGATATTTTCGAACCCTGCGACGCCAAATGGCGGGGGCTGGGCATGATCCCGGGCAGCGGTCTGACGCTCCGCAATGCCTTTCAAGCTCTGGATGCGCGGAAGAAGTTCGATGTGGAGGTCCCCCCGGCCCATGAGCCGCCGGGATGCCTGTGCGCGGAGGTGCTGAAGGGCAAGGTCAAACCCACGGATTGCGTCCTGTTCAGGAAGACCTGCACCCCTTCAAGGCCCGTCGGCCCGTGCATGGTGTCGAGCGAGGGGACGTGCGCGGCGTATTTTAAGTATCATATGACAGTCTAGAGTCAAGGGACCAGAGTCTAGAGATGTAAGTGCGTTATTTGTTATCAGTTATTCGTTATATATAACGACCTAAATCCTTGCGCATACATACACAGCGGTTTACAGGATACAGTTTTTCAAAATAGCTCTATCACCAGCGATCTTAACAAGCGATTCACAATTTGTTGTGACGCTGTGTATAATAGTCGAGAAACTAAAGTTCAGAGGACGGAAGTCGGAGGTTGGAAAAGGCCGTTGAAGGTTTGAGGGCGGAGGTCAGAAGCAAAGAAAAGATGGGTTGCCTTAATTCTTTTTCTGACACCTGACACCCGACACCTGAATTCCAAACCGCCTCCAACCTCAAGCGAAGCGCATCCCAAATCCCGCAACCCTGAACCTCTGAACCCTGAACCCTGAACCCTGAAGTTATCCCATGTTCTCAACTTTGAAACTGAAAGACCTGCCTGAAAAACACGTGCAAGTGCTGCGCGAACCCACCAGTTCCCGACCCAAGATATGGGTGGTGGAGGAAAACGGGGTGCGCGCCGTAATCAAGGACTTCAGCTGCCAGCGGTTTTTCATTCGGCACACCGTGGGCCGCTTCCTGGTGTGGCGGGAGCGGAAGGCCTATGGAAAACTGAAGAACGTCCCGGGTGTCCCGACACTATACCGGACGATCGATGGTATTTCCGTGGTTATCGAAATGGTGCCGGGGAGGAGCCTGGAAAATCTCGAACGGGGAATGACGCTGCCTGAGGCGTTTTTCGATGCACTCAACAAACTGCTCGACCGGGTTCACCGGCGGGGTGTGGCCCACTGCGACCTGAAACGGGCCGCGAATGTGCTTTTGGGAGACGACGGATTGCCTTGCCTCATCGACTGGGGCGCCTCCATATCGAAAACGGAGTTCCGTTTTTACCCCCTCAACCTGATTTACAGGCGGTTTCTACTGGATGACCGTCTCGCCGTGATCAAGCTGAAGCTGCGACACCTGCCGCACAAGGTGTCGCCCGCGGACCGCGCCCGTTACGAGAACCGGAGCCTGGCCGAGAGATCGATCCGGGCCATCAGGGACCGCCTGCGAAAACTGGGACAGAGAGTGGCGTGAAACGCCGCGGCGTTCAGGCGTTCACCCCGCTTGGGGCATCTGCAAAACTTGGTTCTTTGGGCCACATAACAGTTGCCTGCGAATGCCACTTCGGAAATGCGGGCCGTGGCTTCGCCAGGTTGAGGTTTAGGTTGAGGCTGAGAGAAAGATGAAGAAATAATTCAATTTGTTTCTCAACCTTAACCTTAGCCTATCTGAACGGCCCCCTATGGGGGCGGCCTAAAAGCCGGGCGTGCCACGGCGTAGTCCGCCTGAGGCGGACGAAGCCGGGTTTTAAAGGGACGGATTCTTTACTCATCCTCGCACGCCTGCTCGCCCTTAACTTCAGCCACGGATACCATGATTTTCTGGGCGATACCCCGCCCCATGGCCACGCGGGTGCAGTCCCGTCCCAATATCAGGCGTCCCATGCCGTCGTTATTGATGATTTCGATCGTATCCCCGGACCTCAATCCCATATCCGAAAGCCGGCTTCGCGCCTGACGCCCTCCGGCCATTTCCCTGATAACCACTCGCTCGCCCGCCTTGGCCATGGTCAGCGGCATGAGGGGGCGCCGTTTCGCGAGGCATCGGTCGCATAGGCCGTAGATCTCCATTCTGTGCTGGAGCATGTGAAATCCGTGTTCCGCCGCGATTTTTATCTGAAGCCTTTCCAGGTCCTCATTGGAAAATTCCACAATGCTCCCGCACTTGGTGCATATCATGTGGTCGTGGTGCCTTCCCAGGTGGTGGTGCTCATAACGGATGGGCTGCCCTTCAAACTGTTTCCGCTGGGCGAAGCCCAAGTTGACCATCCGGTTCATGCACTGCCTGATAAATTCAGGCTCGTAATCGTAACCGCGGTCACGGAGCAGATGGAAAAGTTCCTCCAGGGTGATATGTTCTTCAATGTCCAGGAATAGATCGACGATGTTCAGCCGGTCCTGAATGCGGTCCTTTCCATCGGCCTCGATCAGGGCCTTGAAGTTGATTCTTTCCAGGTAATTTTCGGTTGCCATAATGAAGTGAACCTTTGGCTTTGCCAGGTTGAGAGCGGCTTCGCCAGGCTGAGGCTAAGGTTTAGGTTGAGAGAAAGAGGAAA
>JAFDKD010000556.1 GCA_019307165.1 Deltaproteobacteria bacterium
CTTACAGGACAGCAAAGAAATTGAGAATTGAAGATTGAAAATTGAAAATTGGTTGTGGCGCTGCGTAGCAGCGCATCCATAAATCTTCAATAACTCAATGTTCAATATTCAATGTATAGGGGGCGGCCTCAAAGCCGGGCGTGCCGCGGCGTAGCTGTCCTTTAGTGAAGCCGGGTCCTATGGGCCCGGATCTTTACAATAAGATGAATACCTGTCGCGGTGACTGCCGGATGATCCTAGGCCGTCCACCTTTCCAGCAGTGTCAGGGTCATGGCGCGGGTGTCCAGTCGGGCCTTGATGCCGATGGGGAAAGCCCGGTTTCTCAAACCGTGGCCCATTGGAAGCCCGGTGGCAACGGGAATACCCAGCGGAGAGACCGTTTGGGCAATCATCGCCTCCAGGGCGCCCCGGTCGCCGCACCCGATCAAGTCCCCGATCGCGATGCCGGCCAGTTTTTCGAGACCGCCGGTGAGTTGCAGGTGGGTCAGCATCCGGTCCATACGATAAAGGGTTTCGCCCGTATCCTCGAGGAGCAGGATGCGGCCCGCCATGTCCGGAAAGTAAGGGGTCCCCGCCAGATGGCACATCAGGCTGAGGTTGCCGCCCGTCAGCCGGCCTTCGGCCGCGCCGGGCACAAGGGCGCGGCCGTGAAGTCCCCATTGCACGGTCGACGGCGTCTCTCCCGACACGAGCCGGAGTAAGTCGGTCCAGTTTTTCGGGGATTTGGTCCCGAGGTCTCGAACCATGGGACCGTGAAACGTAATCAGGCCGGTTTGCTCGTGAATGGCCAGGAGCAGGGCGGTGATATCGCTGAACCCCGCGAAAATTTTAGGGTTGTCCCGAATTGCCCGGTAGTCCAGTTTGTCCAGAAGTCTCAGTGATCCGTATCCGCCCCTGGCGCAAAAAACGGCGCGAATCCGCGGGTCCAGAAACATGCCCTGCAGATCTTGGAGCCGGGTCTCATCCTCTCCCGCCAGATAGCCCTTCCGGTCGTATACATGGGCGGCCACGCGGACCGGGAAACCGGCCGATTCGATCATGCTCAGCCCCCCGGTCAGTTCCGACTCATCCACGGGACCGGCCGGGGCAACCACCCCGACCCGGTTGCCCGGTTCCAGCCTCGGGGGTAAAATACGCCTTGCCATCCGCATCACAGGTTCTTCTTGAAGATGGCCATCAATCCATGGAGGGTCAGAAGTTCCTCCACGTGGTCGATGGTTTCCGAAACATCGCAGATCAGGGGCGCCAGTCCGCCGGTGGCCACCACCACCAAATCATCGCCCGTTTCCTGCTTCATTCGGTTGACAATGCCGTCCACCAATCCGGCGTAGCCGTATACGATGCCCACGTTCATGCTGGTGATGGTGTCCCGCCCGATGACGCTTTTGGGCCTTGCGAAGATCTCGACGCGCGGGAGCTTGGACGCCTTTTGGAAAAGCGCCTCGCAGGATATGATGACGCCGGGGGAAATGGCGCCGCCGATGTAGGCCCCTTCGCCCGACACATAATCGAACGTGGTTGCCGTGCCGAAATCGACCACCACCAATGACCGGCGGTATTTTTCGTAAGCCCCCACCGCGTTGACGATCCGGTCGGCGCCCACCTCTTTGGGGTTGTCGTAAAGGATAGGCATACCGGTTTTCAGGCCCGGCCCCACGATTATGGGGGTTATGTGGAAATACCGCTCGGAAAACTCTTCAATGGTATTGAGCAGCGGTGGCACCACGCACGACACGATGGTGTGGGTGATATCCTCGCGCTTTATCTCCGCGGCCTGAAACAGGTTGCCTACGATGATGCCCAGTTCATCGGCCGTAATGTCCCTTTCGGTGCGTATGCGCCAGCTTCTGACGACCTCTCCCTCAAGGGTAACGCCGAGGACGATGTTGGTGTTGCCGATATCGATGCAAAACAGCATAATGCGCCCGCCCTGACCATGGTCCGCCGGAAAAATCCCCGGGCGGAGAAAAAGATTTTTTGACAGGATAAATGGATGCCGCTCGCACAGCGTGTTGTTTTCTAATGGAAATATTTTTTCTTTGCGATCTTTGCGCCTTTGCGAGAGAAAAAACTCGGGGTGCGTTTTGAGCAACAACCCATCAATTTTCAATGCTCACTGTTCAGTGTTCAATGCTCACTGTTCAGTGTTCACTGTTCAATGTTCACTGTTCAATGCCCACCGTTCCTCTCTTTACCGCATCGATGACCCTGACGGTTTCAACGGCCATTTTCACGTTATGGACCCTCACCAGGTGGGCGCCGTTGAGCACGCAGGCCGCCACGGCGGCCATGGTCCCCGTGTCCCGTTCATGGGGTTCCCGGTCCAGGATGTGCCCGATAAAGGCCTTGTTCGAGGGGCCTAGAAGAAGGGGGCTTTCCAGCGCCGAAAAGGCGGAAAGCCCTCGGATAATCCGAAGATTGTCATCGAAGGTCTTTCCAAAGCCGATCCCGGGATCGAGAACAATCAGGTCTTCCCGGACCCCGGCGGCTGCTGCCCTGCCCTTCGCTTCACCGAGAAAGTCTATGATTTCAGAGATAAGATTGCCGTAGCCGGGGTTTTTCTGCATATCCCCGGGGGTGCCCTTCATGTGCATGAGAACCACGGGCACACCGGCCCCGGCGGCCACGGCCGCCAACCGGGCGTCGAAACGCAACGCGCTGATGTCATTGACGATGGCGGCCCCCGCGTCAAGGGCCGCTTCAGCCACGTCCGCCTTGGTCGTATCGATACTGATGGGTCGGTCGATTTTTCGGGAAAGCGCCTTAATGACCGGGATGACCCGTTCCATCTCCTCCCTGCTCGATACGGCCTCTGAAAAGGGTCTTGTGGATTCCCCTCCCACATCGATGATATGGGCGCCTTCACGGACCATCCGGATGCCCTGACGCACGGCCGCCTCCGTTTGAAAATATCGGCCGCCGTCGGAAAAGGAATCGGGCGTCACGTTGAGTACGCCCATGATATGGGTCTCTCGGCCGAGGTCCAGACGATGCCTCCCCCATGTCAGCGTTGGATTCACCCTCTTCTCCCCGACCTCTTGTCAGGACGGCATGGACGGCCCTTCAGCCGGTGCCGTTTCCCCGGGCCGGCCCATGATCCTGTCGATGTCCTTGCTGTCCAGGGTCTCTTTCTCCAACAGGGCGTTGGCCATCTCGTGAAGTTTGTCCAGATTGTCCGTAATCAAATCACGGGTCTTTTTCTGTGCATTGAGGACGATGTTCTTGACTTCGCTGTCTATTTTCTGGGCGGTCAACTCGCTGTAATCCCGGTGTTGGGCCAGTTCCCTGCCCAGGTATATCTGTTCATCTTTCTTGCCGAAGGTCAGGGGGCCCATCTCATCGCTCATGCCGTATTCGCATACCATCTTCCG